>CAYOZW010000042.1:0-19172 GCA_964408495.1 uncultured Eubacteriales bacterium | reverse complement strand
GGTCGAAACGCCTCTCCAGGATTTCTTTGATCGGGACTTCTTTCCAGGAAGGGATGTTCTGGACATCATAAACAATCCCTCTCTCCACATCCACAACACTGGGCACCCCCACCCCGATCCCGGCTACGGCCGGGTCGAAAACTTGGGCAATCGCCCCGCTGACCTCCTCGACGACATCCTCCTCCGACCCTTGGCCGCTCACCGCAGCGGAAATATGCTGGACGATCCGGCCTTTCTCCACCCGCCCGATCCCGACCTTGGTCCCCCCGAGGTCGACTCCGATAACGGTCCCTTCGGTCATGTTTATCTCGCTTCTTCCTTTTGTTTTTTGCGCCGGATCGTGGCGTTGCTGATCAGCGGTCTAGACCAGAAGCCAATGCTCAGGATATAGCCCAGGGTGATGAAGAGAAACATCATCCCCACCCGAAGGCCTAAATGATCCCCCAGCCAGCCGACCACGAGCGGCACCAGGGCCCCGCCGATGATTCCCGTGCAGAGGATGCCCGAGAAGGAGCCGTGGTGTTTATCCAGGGAATTGAGGGCCAGAGAAAAGATGATCGACCACATGACCGAAGCGCAAAACCCCATCAAGGGAAAGGCGACGAGGGCCACCGGGCCCGGCCCGAAAAGAGCCGCGGCCAGGGTGACGATCGCCGCGCCGGCAAAACCGATCAGGATCCTGCGGCTGTCGAAGAGCTTGAGCAGGACGAGCCCGAGCAGGCAGCCCACCGTCATCAATCCCCAAAAAAGAGAGACCGTATCGGCGCCCCGGGTTTGAGGATCGACCCCGTGATAGGTGGCCAGGAATTTCGAGATCCAGTTGGCCACTCCCTGCTCCGTGCCGACATAGGCAAAGATTCCCAGAAAATAGAGCAGGACGATCTTCTTGCGGAACAGTTCCCGGTAGATGGACCAGGCTCCCGCGCGTTCTTCCTCTTTGAGCTCGACTTTGGGCAGCCGGACCGCGGAGAGAAGAAGGACCATTCCCAGGGTGATCAGGGCAAAGACCCAGTACAGTGAGACCCAGGGAAGGCTTTTCGGAACGACCTGTTTTAGGATCTTGAGAAATGGCCCGCTCTGGTCGGATACCTTGGGAAGGTTGAGGACGAGGTAGGAATAGACCTGCGGGCTCAGGAACGATGCCAGGCCGAAGATAAGCTGGGCAAAGACGGAGTTGAAAGCGAAGTGTTCCTCCCCTCCGGCCACGCGCAGTAACGGATTGATGGCGACCTGGAGCATGGCCATCCCGATGCCGATCAGAAAAAGCGAGCTCAGGGCGACCGAAAAACGGGGCACAGAAGCGAAAAAGAGAGCCCCCAGCAGAGCGACACTGAAGGCCACCAACATGACCCTCTTCTCCCGGTAGCGTTCGACCATCATCCCCGCCGGGATGGACATCACCCCGTAGGCGATGAAGAATGAAAACGGCAGGAATCCGGCCAGGGTCAGGCTCAACCGGAAGCTGTTGATGATGTCCGGGATAAGCGGGCCGAGGATGTTCGTCAGGAAGGAGATGACAAAAAAGATGAGGAAGATGAGGGCCACGATCAGGTAATTTCTCTTCATAGCCTAAGGCTCCATTTGATCATTTTTTTGGAAGTGTATCTAATTGTGTGTTAGGCAATTTTGGAATGTCGACGCTCCCGCTCAGGTTTTTAACGCCGTTCCCGAAGTATTTTTCTCGGCGCTGCGGAACTCCGCACGTCAGATTTCGACTCCCCTTTGTTGGCCCTTTGCCCTTGTTTGCTTTTTTGCATGAATCTTGCGTGCTCAGACAGTCCTCGCGGCCGCGAGAGCGGCTCCCCTCGAAAAATCCTTCGGGAAGGCTAAACCTTCGAGGTCGCTTCTCCATCCCTAAATTACCCAACAAGATAATCACTGAAAAAGTGATGCTCCCTCTTTTTTACTGCGTCTTAACATTCCAGCCGCTAATGCGAAGCTCCGGCTTCTCGCCCTGCAGGTCCTGGCTGGAGAACGAACCGCTGATCGTCCAGCTCTCTCCGGGAAGGAGCGAAAAGCAGTTGTTATCCCAATAGATGGGAACAACCGTATTCCCGGTCTGCCGTCCGATAACATCGAGGGTCACGAAGAAAGCGATCGTATCCGTCGGATTATCCAAGGTCACCCTGACCTTGTGTTCGGCGTCTGTCTCTTCGAAAGCCGAGAGGATTTTGAGGGTCACCGGAGGCAGCTTGTCCAGGGCCGTCAGGTCGGCGAACTCCTTGATCGGGGTCACGAACCACTCAGTCGCCGGATAGTTCATAACATCCTTCTTGGTGGAGAGCCAATAGAAATTCTCATCGATCAGGCCGCCCGCGTTGTCGGCCAGCTTGAGGTCGAGGAAATACACGGGAGTAAGGCCTTTGATCTGAGGAATCCGGCCGACCTGGGCCACCGTGTTCTCACCGAGCTCCACGTCCCAGACTTCGTGGAAAACCTCCTTGGAATGGAGGTCAAAGACCCGGACTTGCGCCTTCCAGCCGCCGAGGGGGGAGAGGCGGTCGTTTACCACATAAACGCCCTCATTCTTGGGATCGTAAAGGACGTGAATCGGCCGCGATGCTTTTTTGGCGCCGTAAAAGGCACCGTTCGGCATCAGATAATAATCATAGAGCTGCCAATAAAGCTTCGGCCAGGCGGCGTTCAGCATCCATTGGACAACACCCGTGGACACGGGACGATGGGCGGCGAAGGCCTCAAACATCGCCCGCATGGCTTCATAGTTGGCCACCTGGGCCTTGCGGATGAAATCCTCTAGATCATTAACCTTCCCATAGCGCCTGTTGAGGGCTTCAAGATAGCGGTCGAGAGTGTTGAACTCGTGGCGGGCACAATGATAATCCCAGACCTCGTCGATCGGCCAGAGGTGGTCGGCGGGAATCATCTTCTTCATGCTTTCGAGGGGCGGCGGCTGCGGACCGGGTCCGGTTTCGGTGTTGAAACCGAAGGCGCCGCCGTTTTGGGTATCCTCAAACCAGTAAATAGGCGGGACGTAGTCGTAGGGCCCGTTCATCTTCACGCCGGTAGGGCCGCTAATCTCGCTCCGGAGGCCCTTGGTAGACATCAGAACCGGCCGGCTGGGATCATAGGCCTCCAGGACCTGCATGTATTTCCGCTCCAGCTCCGGCCGGGGCAGCTTGTCGCTCCCCAGCGCCCAGACAAAAACGCTGGGATGATTGCGCCAGAGGATCAGCTGGTCCTGGAAAGAACGGGCCACCAGGCCTATATCCTCGGAAGTCGTAATTCCGCCGTATTCATCGACGGGCTTGCCCACATAGTCCTCCCACTCCCACTGGCAGCTCCAGCCCGCCATCAACAGGACGCCGTAGCGGTCGCAGAGATCATACAACGCCGGCCCGCTTCCCCAGAATCCTTCAAGACGGATGGTGTTGAGGTCCATGTGCCGGGTATATCTGACCTTGGCTTCCAGAACGCGGGGGTCTTCGACCAGGAAGAGGTCGTCCACCCATCCTCCTCCACGGATCAGGACCTTCTGTCCGTTGACCATGAACCCGCGCTGCCCCTGTTCGTTGATATAGTCTGCGACCTCGCGGATGCCGAAGGTCACTTTTTCCTCATCGGAGATGAGCTTTCCGGTCTGGAATCGCAATGTCAGGGCATAGAGATTCGCTTCGCCCAGGTTGTGGGGCCACCACAGGCGGGGATTCTCCATATGCAAGCCAGGGTACTGCCCGGGATCGAAAACGACCGTCCGTGTCTCTCCGGGATCCAGAACGAGTTCCTGGCGGAGCATGATGTTTTCGATCTCTGCCTCCAATTTTCCGGAAACGGTTTTTGCCGTATGATTAACGACGTCGGCGGTGACGGTCAGTTCGGCCTCCTCCAAAGTTTCGGGATTGACCTTGCTCGTCACGAAGGGGCGGGCGAGAGAAACCGGGCCGCTCAGCCGCAGAGTCACCGGCCGCCAGAGGCCCATGTTCCGGTCGGGCGGCCGCGGATTCCAATCGACGAACCCGATGGTGAAATCCCCCGGCTGGGGAGGGAAGACTTCGACCGCCAGGACGTTCCGGCCCGTCTTGACGATGGAGGTGACATCAAATTCAAATGTACGGAAAGAGCCGAAAACTTGCTCCTGGGAGCCGATCTTCTGACCATTGAGCCAGATATCGGCCCGGTAGTTGATGCCATCGAACCCGAGGCGGGAAGAAGCGATTTTCTTATTATCCGGCAGGTCGAACTCCGTCCGGTACCACCAGGGACCGGCGAACCGCTCCCGGGGAACTGTCTCCAAATTCTTGCCGACAAAAACGTCGGGGTATTCCCCGTTCCCCCGAAGGGCGGCAAAGACGGTCGCTGGAACAGCCGTTGGGCACCAGCCGGTCAAATCAAGCCCTGGAGCGGAAACAATATCCCCGTCGGCCTCGACTTCCGCCGCCGCCCGGATAAACCAGCCGTCTTGAAGCGCAATATCGTAAGGGAGGGTCTGCGCCGGCTGTGTCCGGCAAGCCGGGACGGCCACAAGAATCAGGGTAATCGCAGCTATGGAAATAATATTAAAAACTTTTGAAATGGACATCGGAATCTCCTCCTATCGAGGCAGTATTCACCCATTATCCTATGAGAAAGAGCCGCTCAGCGCAAGCCGCCGAACAGGAAGGCAAGAAGCTCCTCTCTCGTAATCGGATTGGGGGTGGAAGGGAGCCGCCCAAAGGCCCCCGTAGCGGAGGGGGGACCCATCGTTTCGATGGGGGGAACCGACGGGACTGGTTCCCCGGGGTGCGGGGGCAGAGGGCGGCTCCCTTCCGCCCATTTCCTTCTCAAAGATCAAGAGATTCATCCAATAGGAAGGGGAGTATTACTTCCGAGGGCGGGATCTCAGGATGGCGGCGGCGACGCCTTTCTTCTCCGGCTCCTTGGCGAGCGCGTCCCAATTCCAGAAAACCACACCTCCCGACGGCGGCCTGAGGGCTTCTTTTATGGCCTCGCCGAATTCCTCGACCGAGAGCTTCTCGCTGAGGTAGGCGTTTCCCACCTGGATGCTGGGAATCACCAGGCCCCGGCTCTGGGAATACACATCTTCGACCACCTCGTGAATCCAACCCGGCTCTCTCTTGAGCATGTGCCAATAACACATCGGTGAGATCATGTCCGTCCGGGCCGCCAAGGCCGCCAGGTCCTGCCCGGCGATCGTCCTGATGGCCCCTCCAAAATCCTTCTGTCTCCAGGGGACGGTGTGGATGTTGATCAATATATCAGGCTTGGCCGCTCTGGCCGTCTCCGCGATCGACCGGACGACTCCGCTGATGACTCCGCATTTCCAGCCCGTCCATTCCCGCCGGTGTTCGGAGAGGATCCAGTGAGCCCGGTCGGCGATCCCGGAGAGGTTCTCGGGGAGATTGACCCCGGTTTCTTGCTGGAATCGGTCCAGGCAGCTTCGATCGAAACAGCTGTCGGCGATCGAGTCCAGCGTCCTTTCGGGATAGACCATCTCCCAAAAAACAAAATAGCGGATGAAATCCAGGCTGATTCCTTCAGGGTCCAGGTCCCGGATCAAACCCTTGATTTCGGTGATTCTCCGTTCAAGGTAATCCCGGCGGGTCGGGCAGACGAACTCCACCCAATCGTCCTTGGCCCTTTCTCCTCGGTCGGTCAGCGCAGCCAGGCCGGGATCCTTTTCCAGTTCCTCCGGATTATAAAAGATAGGAAGAATCAGAAAGACCGAGATCCCCTGCTCTTTCGCCAGGCGCCTGAAAGAACCCTGCGAAGCCAGGGCCGGACTGACGAATACCGTGTTGATGCCGAGTGCCCTCCATTCCGCAAAAAGCTCGGGCAAGGCTCCTTCATGGGCATAAATCTTGACCCCGACCATCGGGCCGGCGGTTTTTCCCGCTTCGGCGGAAAACGGCCGGCCACCCCCGAGGAAAACACTCAAAACGAACATTCCAAGCAGGGAGATGAGCCTTAACTTTCTCATGGCCACCCTCTGATCACTTTTTGATCGAGGCATCCGGCGGCAAACGGAGCTGTTTGTAGAGCTCCCGCCGGCCGTCTTTGTCCTTCTCCATGACCTCCCGGGCATAAGCGGCCACGACTCTGGCTTCGGCCCTCGGGACAACGACGACCCCGTCGCCGTCGGCGACGACGATGTCGCCGGGCATCACCAGAACGCCGCCGATAGCCACCGGCCGGTTGACGGACTCAATCTCGTTCCGTCCGGGCCGGATCCCCCGCCCCCGCCGGCGCAGATACAGGGGCACCTTCTCGATCGCGATTTCATCGGTGTCCCGGGCCGAAGCGTCCGTGACGACACCCACGCAGCCGCGCGCCTTCCAGTCCATGATGTTATAAGAGCCGATGCTGCCGATGTCGGCTTCCTCGACATCATCGATTATCAGGACCGTGCCCGGACGGATCAGGTCGGCGAAAGGTTCCGGAGAGTACTTGGAGTAGAAATCCCCTTCCCAATTGTCAAACTCTTCCGGAGTCATCTTGCCCGCGTGGGGCTTCTGTGTGGGGACATATCGCGCCGTCACGGCGATGCCGGTGATCCTATGGGTAAAATTCACGGCGTCGGTCCAGAGCGGCAGAATGGCCGGGTCCACTAGGCCTATCCCGGGAAGTCCGGCTTTGTCCATCCCGTCCGACACGTCCGCCACCCTCAGGCCCGAAAAGAGCTTCAAGAGCTCCTGGTCCTCTTCCTGGGAATAGGCGCGGACTGGGAGGAAGTTCTTCCCCACACGCATGTCCTCCTCAGCGGGCCCTTCTGATCCCAGGAAAGCTCCAGATGTCAAGAGCCCAAGACTGATAACGAAAAATAAAAGCCGTCGTTTTTTCACTTGTCTATTTTCCTCCTATCCAAAATATATCCAAGAGGCTCTCGAATTCAAGCATATTCGGGCAAAGAAGCATCTCTAAATGCGTGATCTTAATGATGGGCGCAGGAAACCGCCCTTGGCCCCCGCGCCCCGGGGAACCAGTCCCGTCGGTTCCCCCCGTCGGTTAAGCCGACGGGTCCCCCTTCCGCTACGGGGGCTTTAGGGCGGCTTCCTGCGCCCAATGGAATCACGAAAACGGAGATGCCTGACTTCGAGGGAGGTCCGATAGACAACATCTCGGCCGGAAGGTACAATATATTTGGAGGTTCCAATGAAACTTCTGCGGATGATTCTGTTGATCTTAGTCGGTTCCGGCGTTGCCTATACACAAACCATCGACCTGGGCCAGAATGTATTTATTAACAACGAGGGTTCCATCGTCGTCTGTATCGATGCCGGCGTAGCGGTTCGTAAGCTGGATAAGCCCTATGTCATGTTCATGGTTTTCATGGGCGCCAAGGGGGACGGAAATTTCTCTGTGCGCCGGGACGACGTCGTCATGGTGTATAAAGGACAGGAATACAAAATGCCCTCGGTCGAAGAATGGCGCAAGGAGTACAGAGGCGCCAACAACGATATCGAGCTCTATGCGCGCCTGGGCAAGGAATCCCTGGCCCTCTCCCAGATGAGATTCTGGAGGTATACGTGGGATTATGATTTTTTCCCTGTTCTGGGAAGGGGCCCGCTGCCGTCCGACCAGGTCTCGATGAGCGCCAGCCTCGGGGCCAGGACCAAGGTCTATTTCAAGAATCCCGGTTTCCAGAAGGGCGATGAGTTCGTCATCAAGGTCACAGACCACAACAACCCCGGGATCGTCGGGCTCTGCGCCGTCGTCCTCGACCCGAAATAGGTGGTCTTTCTTACGGTTTTAACGGCGGTCATCCGGTCGCCCCGGAGGCTTCCTCGAACTCCTATTCATGATCTTCGCCCCAGGAGGTGAAAATGCAGATGAAGCGGAAAGCGCTGGCCCTATCGGTCGGTCTCTTTGTCTTGGCCTCGGCGGGTTTTTGCCAGGGGGTGCGAAGCAGCATCTTCCTCAACACCGCCTTCTTCTCTACGAAAAACGACGCTCTCCAGAATAAGATCGGTCAAGGATTCGGAATCGCGCTGAGAATCAGACGCCATCTCACAGTCTCGTTCGAATGGAAATATGCCAAGCTGAAGGTCGATTCACAAGAGGGAGGATTGATAAACGGTGAGGTTTCCTACACACCCCTTGTCCTCAACCTCGCCTACCATCCGCTGCCCGAAGCCCGCTTTTCGCCCTATGCTTTTCTGGGGGCTGGATTTTATCTGATCCAGCTCCGCCCGGGCGCTCGGTTGACAGCGGAGGAGACCGAGATCAAAACCCAGAAGGTCACGGATGGGATCGGGCTGAACGGCGGCATCGGCGCAGCCCTCCAGATTGTGCCCCGTCTGTACTTGTATGTCGAGGGGCTTTATCTGTGGCGCAAGGCGAACGTGGAGACCCTCTTTTTTGACAACCGGACCTCCAGGAGCTTCACCTCCGACTTCAGCTCTTGGAGTGCCCTGATCGGTCTGAAAATCGCCTATTGAGATCGCCTTCGCCGGGCGGGACGAAACCCCAGGAATCAGAAAAACGAGTTCAGTGACTGCTTAAAGTCTGCTAGAATGAAAAGATAAAACATGGCCACACCGCTGGAAAAATGGGTCGATGAGCAGGCCCGGCTGTTCGAGCCGAAGCAGGTCTATTGGTGCGACGGGTCGGAGGGGGAAGCCCGCCGGATCATGGAAATGGGGATGCGGGAAGAGAAGATCGAGCAGCACGATGTCTTCCGCATGCTGAACCAAAAAAACTGGCCCAAAGCCTACCTCCATCGCAGTCACCCCACCGACGTCGCCCGGACCGAACACCTCACCTTTGTCTGTCATTCCGACCGCGAGGCCACCGGACCTAACAACAACTGGATGTCTCCAAAAGACGCCAAGGAACTGATGACGAAACTCAGCCGGGGCGCTATGCGCGGCAAGACCATGTACGTGTTGCCCTACATGATGGGCCATCCCGACTCCCCCTATGCGAAGGCCTGCGTCCAGCTCACCGATGTCTCCTACGTCGCCATCAGCATGCGTATCATGACCCGGCTGGGCAAGCGAATCCTCGCCAAGATCGGCAAGAGCGAGAATTTCGTCAGGGGCCTCCACTCGGTCGGTGATTTCGACCCCAACAAACGCTACATCACCCACTTCCCGGAAGACGGCCTGGTCTGGAGCATCGGGTCGGGATATGGCGGCAATGCCCTCCTCGGCAAGAAATGTTTTTCACTGCGGATCGCTTCATGGCTCGGCTACAAGCAGGGCTGGCTGGCCGAGCACATGGTCATCATGGGGATCGAGGACCTGCATGGCAACGTCACCTACATCACCTCCGCCATGCCCTCGGCCTGCGGCAAGACCAACCTGGCCATGCTGCAGTCCGCCCTCCCCGAATACAAAGTCTGGACTCTGGGCGACGACATCGCCTGGCTCAATATCGGACCGGACGGCCGCCTCTATGCCATCAATCCCGAATCGGGCTATTTCGGGGTCGCCCCGGGGACATCGATGAAGACGAATCCCAACATGATCCGGACGCTCAAGAATTCGAACTTCTACCCGACCCTGTTCACCAACGTGGCCCTGGATACGGACAAGAACGAGCCTTGGTGGGAGGGGCTCGACGAAAATCCGCCGGAACACCTGCTGGATTGGCAGGGCCGGCCCTGGAACCCGGCGCAGAACTCCAAGGCTGCCCATCCCAACTCGCGGTTCACGGTCTCGATTTACAACTGTCCGACCCTTTCCAGAGAATACGACAACCCCCAAGGCGTGCCCATCTCGGCCATCATCCTGGGCGGACGACGTTCACAACTCATCCCGCTCGTCAGCGAAGCTTTCAATTGGGACCACGGGGTCTTCATGGGTGCGCGGATGGGCTCGGAGACGACCGCAGCCGCTGCCGGCAAAGTGGGAATGCTGCGGCGCGACCCGATGGCCATGCTCCCCTTTTGCGGCTACAACATGGGGAATTACTTCCGCCACTGGATCAACATGGGACGGCTGATGACCAGGCCGCCCAGGATTTACAGCATGAACGCATTCCGGGTCGACGAACGGGGGAAATTCCTCTGGCCGGGGTTCGGCGAGAACATCCGCATCCTGAAGTGGGTCATCGACCGGGTCAACGGCCGGGTCGGGGCTAAGGAGACTCCTCTCGGGCTCGTCCCCGAATTGAACGGCTTTCCGACGGAGGGACTCGATATCCCCAGAGAGAGCCTGCAGAAACTGTTTGAGGTTAAGGCTGGAGAATGGCGGGAAGAGATCCAGAATATCGGGGCTTCTCTTGACCGGTTCGGCCACCACCTGCCCTACGAGATCCGAGATGACTACAACCGGATGGCCGCCCGGTTGCAGCCGTAGATTCGAACCCTCCTATTCTTTCCCCCGGACGGATTAGCTCAAAACTTGAAATTCAGCCCGGCCCGGAAGCTGACCCCGGTAAAATCAAAGACGGCTTCGCGAGAGTTAAACCCCTCGACCGGGGCCTCCGAGAAGATTTCCAGCCGGGGATATCCTTCTTCCTCGAGATAGTAGAGAGTGCCATTCTTTCCGGATTTGGAGATCGGGCCGCCCAGATACTCGTACAATTCCTCTTCGCCGTCAAACCCTGAAATCTTGGCGTACCTTCCCTGGGCTTCGATGATGAAACCCAGCCTCTGGTTCATCCGGATCTCCAGACCGATGCCTCCCTGGACTCCCCAGTCATTGGCTTTTGCCATTTGAGAAAGCCCATAGGTGTAGTTCGCTTCCTGTATGTTTCCGGTGTATTTGTAATCCACCGAATAGTAGGCCGGGCCGACATTGAAACAGACGGTCAGCAGACGATTGATGGGAAGCGCATAGAACAGGCCCAGCCGGAAGGAGAGGATATCGATCTGCGGGACAACCCTCATGGCAAAGTCATGAGGATCGTTCCCGAAGCTAAAAAGCTGTGTGTTTGTCTTATTCACCCGCGCGAGGGTCCCACCGGCGCCGATGCCGAGCCGGCCGGCGAAGTAATAGACGATGTCCCCGCCAAGCTCATAGCCCGAGCGTAGAGGTTGCACATTGCTCTCCCCAAGAGTTCCGCCGTCCGAGACGATCTTTTGCACTCCCCAGTCAAACATCCCCTGGATGCCCGTGTCGAAATCGCCGCCGGACAGAAGGCTATAGCCTCCTCCCAGCTTCAGGTGGATTCCCACTCTCTTAAATTCGACGACCTCTTCGTCCTCCTCCTGGGCGGGAAGCCCGGACAATAAGACCCCCAACAGGAGAAAAAGGGAAAGAGCAACCCTAAATCGCGTTTTTCCGGCCGTCCTTCCGGCCTTCTGATTGCTTAACATTTCACCCCTCCTTGTTCAGGCAATATAATAGCTTCCTATTCCGGCCATCGTCAAGAAACAGAATTCTTCCCAGCCATTCATGGCTATTCTTCTCGTTTCACTGATCGTGGCGCTTTCGGCCCCGGACTTTGGCTGTCTCCTGACGCGATGTTCGGACCAAAAAAATGATGAACCCGCCCCAGTTGATCCCCAGGATGATGGCCATCCAGACGTAGGTTTTGATCATCAGTCCACCTCCTCGGGAGTCCGCTTGACCCACCTGGCCAGGGCTTTGTTCGCCAGAAGCAGCACGACCAGTAGGATAGCCCACTGGAAGATGATCGTCGCCGTTGTGAAAGTGCTAAATGGTTTCCACCAGGTTTCGGGATTATCGACGATCCCTCTGTAGAACCACCAGCCGATGAGGAAGAGAAAGATCAACGGAGAAACGTATTTGATGACGAAGCTCCACCAGCGGCCGAGCCGGATATCGGCGCTGGGGTTGATGAGCTCGGTCCGGATTCTTTCCACCCCATACTTCCGGACCGCCAGCATGATGAAGAACCCGCTGGGGAGAAGGGCGACACCCCAGACCCAATCCTGGTTATCGAAGACACCCGGGACGATGGCCGACGGAAGTCCCATCAGGAACGTCGCGCCGGCAACGACCATTGTGCTCCTCTTCCGGCTCCAGCCGCCGTCCATGAACGCCCTGACGCCGACTTCGACCTGGGCGATGAGAGAGGTGAAGGCGGCAAAAACCATGGCCAAGAAAAAGACGGGTGCGATATACAGGCCGCCCGGCATCCTGGGGAAAAGCTGGGCCAAAGAGATGAAGGTCAGTCCTGTATTATTGGTCGCAATGGCCGCGTGGGCCGTGTCCAAGCTCGGCGAGAGCGCGAAAATGGTCGGAATGATGGCCAGCCCGGCCAGCAGGGCCGCCGTCTGGTCGCCGAAACCGACCATGAAGCAGTCCTGGGGAATATCCTCTTTCCGGCTCGTGTAAACCGCATAGGTCAGCATCAGCCCCCAGCCGGCTCCCGTCGACCAGGCGGACTGAGTGAATGCCTGAAGCCAGGTGGCCGGGAGGGCGAGCTTGGACCAGTCGGGCACGAACATGTAGGCCAGGCCCTGCCCGGCGCCGATGAGAGTCGCCGCCCGCAACGCCGCCACGATCAAGAAAACGAACAGCGCCGGGACCATGAGCTTTGTGATCCGCTCGACCCCGCCGTGTATTCCCCGATAGATGATGAGGCCGCAGAAGCCGATGGCCAGGAGATGGAAGAAGATGGTCTGCTTCGGATCATGAAGGAAGGCGGTCCAGAGCGCCGCCGTATCGACTCCCTCGCGGAACGCGCCCCGCATGGCCAGGACGAAATATTTTATGCACCACCCGGTGACCACCGAATAGTAGAAGGTGATCAGCATGCAGACCATGACCATCCAGGCTCCCATCCAGGTGTAGCGGCGGCCGACGAAATCACGGAATCCGCCGATCGGTCCATGCCGCGTCCTCCGGCCGATGGACATCTCGGCCATCAGGAGGGGCGCCGACCACAGGAAGAGCGCCAGTGTGTAAACAAGGATGAAGGCCCCGCCGCCGTACTGGGCGGCCATCCGCGGAAAGCGCCAGATGTTGCCCGTGCCGACGGCCATGCCGATGGCGGCGGCCAGGAAACCCCAGCGGGAGACGAATTGATCCTTACTCCTCAATCATGCTCCTTCTCGAACAGGACCATACACAAGCGTCAGCGATTATAGTCATATCAGGGAACGTTGGCAATCGGAAAAAACGGGCCCGGCACGAATAGAATGATCTCAGTTGAAAAACAAGGAGACTCGCCTGAGAAGACAATTTTCTGAGGCCCAGCCTTCAAGAAAGGTTTAAGGTCCAGGCCATCGTTTCCGCCGCCGGCTCGAGGGAGTGAAGAACTTCATTATGCGGCTCGAGCTGTCAGGCCGGAGCCAGGTTCTTGAGATCATGATCGACCGCGCTTCCGCCTCCGTTGTCCTCGACCCAGACCGCTGGATTTTGATGGACGCCGAGTTTCTTAAGTTCTCACCCTAATCTTCGAGCTCGGCCTTCTCTAGGAAGGCGGCTATCGGCCAGAGCGGCCGGGCGGCCTTCCTCTTCCAGGCCCGGACGAGGATGGCGATAAATCCTGTCAGGACGAAGGCGAGAAAAACAAAACGGGCGGGATGACGGCTGGGTGTGAGAAGGGCGCCCGTGAAATCCAGCGCCGCCTTCAACTTTTCCCCGTTGACGACTCTTTTCCCGTTTATTAAAAAGGGAACCAGCTTGAACCCGAAGAAGACCTCAACCAAGAATTGGGGGAAGAAACCCAAAAAGGCCCAGTAGACGAGAACGGCATATTTCCGGATATTCCCTCTGAACCTGGCGGCCACGACCAGGAAGCTCGTCAGGATGAGGGCCGTGGTGATCTGATGCGTCCAGAAGGCAAGTCCCATCATCAGCCCGAGCAGGAGAATCCATTTCTCGCGGGAACGGAAGCCGACAAGATAAGCTAAGTAAAGAAGGAGACTTCCCAGGAGAAGGACAAGAGCGAAGGCCGAGGTGTTGTCCAGGCCGGCATGAACCAGGGGATTGATCGGCAGGCTGTAGAAGAAGGCGACAGCCAAGGCCAAAGAAAAGGAGAAGACCTCCTTTAAAAAATAGAACTGGCCATAGTAGCATACGGGTGGGGTCTGTCCTTCGGCGATATGCTTTCCCATCAGAGCCGGGACGGCGTCATCGCTGGTCATAAGCCCGGAGGGCGAGGCGAGATAAGGGAGGCGGAGGAGAACTGTCAGGACGAGCAAAACCAGGAGAGCCGCCGTTTCTTTGGACAACTTGCGAGGGAGAGAGAACCTGAAGCTTCGTATCCGGGGGAACGAGCGCCAAAGGGTCAGCCCCAGCCAGGGGGATCAAGGCGAACAGATAGTGAACAGGGAAGCTTCGCAGGGGCGCGAAGTTATCTTTGAACCAGAGTATGACGAAGGCGATGTAGAAAGAGTGTTGAAGGACGCGAATACGGCGGATGAGCTTCATATCCAATGTTTCCCTTATTTTAGTCGAGGTGGACATCATTTTCAAAACTTTGGTGACCAGGATCAACATTTTCCTCTCTGCTATGAATAACACGGGAATGGAGAAGCGACCTCGAAGGCTCGGGGCAGTGGCATCGAAACCGGGACCGTTTTCTCCCAGCGCGGAAATTGTCATCGCGAGGAACGGAGTGGTTGCGATGCGAAGATGAAGCAAACCCCTGGGATTGCTTCGCTTCGCTCCCAATGACAAGTTTGTCGCCAGGGAAGCAAATGGGCTGACAAACCGACCGGCGATGACCAAGGCGAGGGGTATTGGCGAGGAAGTCCGTGGACGACTGAGCGGGCACGGTTTCTCAACCGAAGGGAGAGAAGAGCGAAGGAGGATGCGAAGCGAGTTCCCTCGCTGGGGGAACGAGCGGGCTTACGAACCATATACCCCTCGCCTCAACGGCGTTAAAAACCTGAGTGGGAACGCCGACATTTCCAAGTTGTTCCCTTGACTTCATTTCAGGGCGGGATTTATGATTCCTGGAGGCAGGATCGTGACGGAGCCACATACAGATCAAGGGCCAGCCCAGCGCGGGCTCAAGATTAATCTTCGTATTCTTTTGCGTCTGGCCGTCCTGATCCTGGCACTCCTCCCCCTTTCCATCCTCGTTCTCAATGTCGCCGAGTACCACGTCGATGTCCCATTCTGGGACCAGTGGAACTTCGTCCCGCTTCTCGGCCGGTCATACGAACAGGGAGTCACTTTAGCAGATCTCTGGGGCCAGCATAACGAGCATCGCCTGCTCTTCCCCCGGCTCATCATGATGGGTTTGGCCCGCGCCAGCGGGTACAACATCGTCCTCGAGCTGGCCGTCATCATCCTCCTGGCCGCGGCCACTTTCGCCTTCCTCTGGCATCAATTCTTCAGGACGGCAAGGGCTCTCGGCTATTCCGGCTTTCCCTGGCCTTTACCCGTCATTTCCCTGCTCGTCTTCACCCTCGGCCAGGCGGAAAATTGGCTCTGGGGCTGGCAGATACAGATCTTCTTAAACGTCCTGGCGGTTGTCGCGGGCCTTGTTCTTCTCGGCCGCCGCCCGTTTCGATGGGCAAACTACTGGGGCGCCATGGGATGCGGAATCCTGGCGACCTATTCCTTTGCCAACGGACTCCTTTTCTGGCCGCTGGGGCTCCTCGGCCTCATCCTCGTTCCCCTAAGAAAGAGACGTCAAAGAATGGAGGCTTCAGCTCTGTGGATAGCCGCCACGGTCGGAGTTGCTGGTTCCTACCTCTATCATTTCCGATACGAATCGCCCTCGGGGGCACCCTGGACCCAGTTCCTGGAGCACCCGGGAGAATACCTGAAATACGTTTTTACCTATCTCGGCCGGCCGGTCATCAATTATCAGGAATACGCCCTGGCCATCGGGCTGACTGGAGTGCTCCTTTTTGTATTCCTGTCCCTTCGTTATTTCCCGAAAAAGCACAGCGAAGGCCCAGCCGTTCTGCCTTTCTTCCTCCTCGGCCTCTATTCTATCGGGTGCGGACTGTTGACCGGGATCGGCCGCGTCGGGTTCGGAAGCGTCCAAGCCACGAGCGGCCGGTATGTCCCCTTTTCCGCCCTGCTTTGGGTTTCGAATTTTGCGTTCCTATTCATTCTCTCCCAAAAAATCCGGGCTAGAGCGGAGAGACGGACGCGCCGGATTCTCGGCCTGACCGGATTGGGAGTCCTGGCCTTTTTCCTCGTCTTCTGGATCGGCCGGACGTCATTCCGGGTCGGGCATAGGGTTTTTAAGTCCTATCATTCCCGAATGCTGCCAGCAAGGCAGGAGCTCTTGCGGGGAGAAGATGAGGAATTGCTCCTCCGTATCTACAATGATGCCGGTTATGTCCGCCAGGGGATAGAAGTGTTAAGGAAACACAAATTGTCGGTCTTTAGATAAACAAACGTCGTCTTCGTCCCAATCTCATATTAGGTTTCAGAATGGACTGTACTGAGTCTACTTCCAGAGCGTCGAGACGAAGCGCTCGACCTCAGGTATGCCTCCCTGGTAGATGAGATAGCCGTTATGGGGCTCGCGTTCGGTGATCTCGCCGGCGATAGGCGTTAGCATTATTTCTTTGACTTTCGTCAAATCCTTCGTCTGGCCGAGCGCCCAGCCGAGCTTGACATAGGCGACCTCCGGGAGCATGTTCGCCGCCGGGACGACACCGAGCTCCATGATGTCCCGGCCGGTATCATAGACGAACATCTGCACGTACCCCCAGAGCGTCTGGACCGTCATGTACATGGCGATGCCCTTGTCGTTGGCCCGGCGCAGCGCCGGGTAAAGGGGCTTGTTGACGTGGCCGAGGCCGGTGCCGGCGATGACAATCCCCTTGTAGTCGTTGTCGATCAGGGCTTCGATGATATCGGGCTTCATGTTGGGGTAATAGTAAACAATCGAGACCTTCTCCTCGAAGGCCGTGTTGATGATAACGTTCTTATCGCTCCGGCGCCTCTTGTAATCATCCCGCAGAGGGAGGATCCTGTCCCGGCTGACCATAGCGATGGGGATGTCGCCGATCGTCCGGAAGGTCGACCGGGACGAAGAGTGCATCTTGCGGACGCGCGTCCCCCGATGGAGCAGGTCGTACTGGTCGCTCGTCGGCCCGAACATGCAGACCATGACCTCGGCGATATCGCTCTCGGCGGCCGTCTTGGTGGCGTCGATGAGGTTGAGCGCCGCGTCGGAGGAGGGCCGGTCGCTCGACCGTTGCGAACCGACCATGACGATCGGGACCGGTGTATCCTGGACCATGAAGGAGAGAATGGCCGCCGTGTGGTGCATGGTGTCCGTGCCGTGTCCGATGATGATCCCCTGGACTCCTTTCCGGATCTCCCGGCCGATGGCCGTAGCCGTGCCGACCCACTGTTCCGGACCCATGTTCTCGCTGAAGACGCCGTAGAGTTTTTCGGTCTCGAGGTTGCAGATATCGGCCAGCTCCGGCACAGAGCCATAGAGCTCCCCCGGCGTGAAGGCCGGGATGACCGCGCCCGTCCGGTAGTCGAGCCGGCTGGCGATCGTCCCGCCCGTCCCGAACAGCTTCACCCGCGGCTTCCTGGGATCGTAAGGGAACTCCTTCTCCGGGATCTTGTAGTGAGCTTCCTTGTACCCGATCTCCTTGATCTCGGTGACCGTTTCTACGGTGATGCCCACGTTGTAACCATTGCGGAGTTTCAGGACGATGTGCTTGTCATCGGCCGTCTCGGAGCGGGGAAGGATGATCCCGGTGAATGTACCCCGGGTCGTCGCCACCTTGGCATCGCTCCAGACCCGCACACCCTGCGCCTTGAGCAGGGCCAGCGCATTTCCCCTGTATCCTTTATAGATATCGCTCATCGTTATTCCTTTATCGCAGGTCAAAAAAGATTCGTCCCTCTTTTCATAGCGCCGAGGAGGAATGAAGCCACTTTTTCACCCGGAAATCTTCCCCTCAGATCGGCCATCAATACGCCCATGAGGTAACGGAATTTTTTTCCATGGTCCTTGGGATCGAGGTTTCGTTCGACTCCCTCGACGATCCGGATGATCTCTCGGGCATCTTCATCGCCGAGCGGGACGAGGCCGAGGTTGGCCAAGGTTTCAGCAGCGGCCAAGTTCCCCATCGACATCCGCTTCAAGATATCAGGGAAAGCCTCCCTGGCGAATTCGCCGCGGACGTAACGGACCAGCAGGTCCAGGATCTCTTCGTCACCGAGAGTCGACACGGGAAATCCTTTTCTCTTCAAAGACTTCAGGGTCTGGCTGAGGAGGACGGCGGCCAGGGTTGGGTTGAAGGACAGAGACTCCACAGCCTTCCTGAACAGGGGTAAGCGTTCGTTGATCACCAGATCCTCGATAATCTCGGGAGAAAGGCCGAGCTTCCTGAAGTAAGCGCGGCGGTCCCAGGGCGGCATCGGCAACCGCCCCCTGGCTCGCTCGATCCTTTCCTCGGAGACCGCGACGGGCGGCATGTCGGTATCGGGATACATCCGGTTTGGGCCGGGCAGAATCCTCTCGAAACCGTTGATGCCAGTCGGAAAGGCCTGGCGGGTCTCGTTGGGGATGCCGTCCGCTGCCTCCCCGGCGCGGATGACGATCTCCCCCGCCGCCGTCTCCGAGTCCTTGACGTCCCCCCAGACCAGCACTATGGCGTCGTCCTTTTTCGCCCTAAGGGCCGCGCCGATCTTCTTCCATTCCGCCAGGGTGATCGGATTGTCCATCATCTCGCTGTGAACAATGTTGGGAAGCTCATCCAGGCAAGCAATGACCCGGACCCGGTCGGAGACTTCGCTGGCGAAATTGCGGCCCGGCTGGAGCGGAAAGCTCAGCAATCCCTTGAATTGGGCGAGTCCGATGGCCAGGACGCGCCATTCCCGTTCCAGGGCGCGCCGGATCGGAGAGAAGGCCGTCTTTTTCAGGATGTCGGTGACCTCGGCCGCGGTCGATACCAGTGTCTCCTTGGTAACTCCTCTGCCCTGGAGCTCACTCCGGAGCTCGAGAAGATTGGCCTGCCTGAGGGCTTCGAAATGGGTCAGCCGGGGGATATAGGGAATCCGGTGAACCCCCTTGATCTCCACCCGGGTCCCGCCTTCGACACTGACGTTGACGTCCTGCCGGGCCCGGCCGATCCCGGTCCGGACCTTGCCCGTCGAGCGGGCCAGCTCGCGCAGCAGCTCGGCCACCTCGGCCACCTCCCTGGGGGCGCGCATGTCGGGATAGGTCACCGTCTCGATCAGCGGGATGCTGAGGCGGTCGGTCTTATAGACGCGTCTGTGTCCCCGGTCGCTGACTTCACGGCAGGCATCCTCCTCGAGGCCCAGTTGCCGGATGCCGATGCGCCTATTCTTGTAGGGGACCCAGCCGTCCGTCCCGAGGATGGTCGTCCTCTGGAAGCCGGCCGGGATGCTGCCGTCGAG
>CAYOZW010000041.1:0-19228 GCA_964408495.1 uncultured Eubacteriales bacterium | reverse complement strand
CAATCTCCGGAATGAGCCGCAATTTCAGGATCTACTAAGCCGGATGAAACTTCCGAAATAAGAAATGAAGACCAAGACTCTCATAACTCCAGGCCAAAAACTAGAACCTGGCTCTATCTATGCTGAAAGATACGAGATCGCCGAGGAGCTGGGCAGAGGGGGGATGGGCATTGTTTATAGGGCCGTCGATAACAAGCTCAAGCGGACCATCGCCCTCAAGTTTCTTCCCTCTGAATGGACCTACGACTTGCAGGCCAAAGAACGGTTTGTCCGGGAAGCCCAGGCCGCGGCCGCCTTGGACCATCCTCACATATGCACGGTCCACGAGATCGACGAGGCCGAAGGTAGAATGTTTATTTCCATGGCCTTTGTCGAGGGCGAGAGTCTAAAAACAAGAATCGAGCGAGGCCCTTTAAAGCTCGGCGAAGTGATGGACATCGGGCTGCAGGTCGCCGAAGGCCTAAAAGAAGCGCATAAAAAAGGAATCGTTCACCGGGACATCAAGGCCGCCAATATCATGGTCACGGAAAAAGGCCAGGCGAAAATAATGGATTTCGGTTTGGCCAGGATGAGCGGAAGGGCCCTGCTGACCAAGGAAGGGACGACGATGGGCACGGTGGCCTATATGTCTCCCGAGCAGGCGCGCGGAGAGGACGTCGATCATCGTTCAGATATCTGGTCGCTGGGAGTTGTTCTCTATGAGATGCTCAGCGGCCAGTTGCCTTTCAAGGGGGAGCATGATCAAACGATTATCCATGGCATCTTGAAAGAGCAGCCAAGGCCGATAGCGGATTTGCGGCCGGAGGTTCCAAAGCCCCTGCAGGAACTCGTCGGCAAGGCCCTGGAGAAGAACCGGGACAGAAGATACCAATCCATGGATGAGCTGTTCAATGACCTGAGGTCTCTCACGGAAGGCATCGAGCCCGAGGGCATCAGGATACGGCGCCGGAGGGCGAAACTGCTGAAGTGGAGAAGGACGGCCGTCTATACAGGCCTGGCGGGGATGATTATCCTCCTGGCCGCAGTTGCGCTCAGACTTTTTACCGGGCACGCCAAAGCCGTAGACGCCATCGCCGTCTTGCCGATCGAAAACCTCACGGGGGACCCCGAGCAAGAATATTTCGTCGACGGGATCACCGACGATTTAATCGGGCAGCTGTCCAAGATTGACGCGTTACGGGTGATCTCCCGGACCTCGGTGATGAAATACAAAAGCCAGAATACGCCCGTGCCCGAGATCGCTCGCGAGCTCAAGGTGAGGGTCGTCGTCGAGGGAGCGCTGCATCATGTCGGCGACAACGTGCGCATCCGGTTGGCCTTGATCGACACTCTTCCCGAAGAACACAACCTTTGGACGGAGACCTACGACCGGGCCATGACGGATGTGCTTATCATGTACGGCGAGATGGCCCAGGACATCGCCGGCAAGATCCGGGTCAGGCTGGCCCCGAAAGAAGAGGAGCGATTGGCGAGCGCCCGGCGGGTCAATCCCGAGTCCTACCAAGCCTATCTCAAGGGCATATTTCACTGGTACAGGCTGACGCGGCTGGACCTAGAGAACGCGGAATATTACTTTAACTTGGCCATCGAGAAAGACCCCGAATACGCCAGGGCCTATGCGGGAATCGCCGAAGTCTGGATCGGACGCCTGCAACAGGGATTGTCTCCGGCTGCCGAGGCCGTACCGAAGGCGAAGGCGGCCGCCGCCAAAGCTCTGGAGTTGGACAGTACGCTTGCTGAGGTCCACTATGCCCTGGGCCTCCTAAAAATGAATATGGACTGGGACTGGGAAGGCGGGGAGGCGGATTTCCGGCGGGCCATCGAGCTCAACCCCAGCTTCCCGGATCCTCGAGCTTATTATTCGCATTTGCTCAACATTCTGAAACGCCCGGAGGAAGCGGCTGTGCAGATCAATCGGGCGCTGGAGCTGGATCCGCTGAACGGCTTGTTCCAGGCGATGTACGCCATGGACCTGATGTACGCCCGCCGGTATGACGACGCGATCGCCTTCCTCCGCAAAACGCTCGAGACTTCGCCCCGCGACCTCGTGGCGCTGTCGACTCTCAGGTCCGCCTACCACATGAAACAGATGTATCCGGAAGCGCTGGAAATCTGGAAAAGGGCCTACGCCGAGAGGAATGACCGCGAGGCCGAGGATGCCTTGGCGCGCGGTTTTGAGGAGGGCGGCTATCAGGGCGCACTCCAGCGCGTCGCCGAGATGCTAATCGCGCGTTCACAGACGACTTATGTCACGCCCTGGCAAATTGGGACCTTGTATACTCGTGCGGGCAAGAACAAAGAGGCTCTTGACTACCTGGAGAAAGCTTACCAAGCCCATGACCCCAATTCGATATATCTCGGTGTGGATCCAATATTTGATAGTCTGCGGAACGAGCCACGATATCAGGAACTTCTGCGGCGGATAAAGCTTTCCCAGTAAGGTTGTCCCCTCCTCGAGTGTATCCATAGACATCGATGATCCTCTGCCATTTTTTTCGGGAATAAAGCGACAGCTTCAAAACGAGTGTCCGCCCGCCAAGCGCCCTGGCCGAGGACTATCAAAGTGGTTTTTCATCAAGGTTGACCCGAGGCTCCACGGATGATAAGGTTGAGAAATTCGGGAGGGAGCGTCATGGAATGCCCGAACTGTCACACAAAAAACAAGGACGATTCGAAGTTTTGCAGCAACTGTGCCACGCCCTTGAGAGTGGCTGGCCCTGAGGGGCCCTCCCTGACGAAAACCCTGGCCATTCCGCTTCCCGCCATCTCGAAGGACGCCCTCATCGCCGGGAAGTATAAGATCGTCGAGGAGCTCGGCCGGGGCGGGATGGGGATCGTCTACAAGGCCGAGGACATCCGGCTCAAGAGGACCGTGGCCCTCAAGTTCTTGCCGCCGGAGTTGACCCACATTCCCGAGATCAAGGACCGGTTCATGCGGGAGGCCCAGGCCGCTGCGGCCCTAGATCATCCCAACATCTGCACCGTCTATGAATTCGACCAGGCCAAGGAGAAAGCGTTCATTTCCATGGCCTACGTTAAAGGCCAGAGCTTAAGGAAAAAGATTGAATCGGGCCCATTCGAACTGGACCAAGCCCTTAGGATTGCCACTCAAATTGCCGAAGGTTTGCAGATGGCCCATAAGAAAGGAGTCGTCCACCGGGACATCAAGAGCGCCAACATCATGGTTACAGAGGACAACCAGGCGAAGGTCATGGATTTTGGGCTTGCCAGGATGACCGGAGGGACTCTGATAACTCAGGAAGGAACTGCGATGGGGACGGTCGCCTACATGTCACCTGAACAGGCCCGAGGCGACGAAGTCGATCATCGTACAGATATCTGGTCATTCGGTGTGGTTCTGTATGAGATGTTCGGTGGTCAGTTGCCCTTCAAGGGGGAGCATGATCAAGGTGTTGTCTATTCCATCCTCAATGAGAAGCCCAAGCCGATCAGGGATTTGCGATCTGAAATTCCTGTGTCCATAGAGCAAGTCGTCGACAAGGCCCTGGAAAAGAATCCGGATAAGCGCTACCAGCAGATAAACGAACTGCTGGATGACCTGAAATCCATATCGGCAGGCATTGTGCCTGAGGAGATAAAAGCCAGGCTCAGGAAAGAAAAGCTTCGCAAAAGGAAAAGAGCCATCCTTTATGCAGGCGCAGCAGGATTGGTGATTGTTATAGCTGTGCTGGCTCTGACTCTTTTCACTGGCCGTGCAGAAGCGATCGATTCCATTGCGGTACTCCCGCTCGAGAACCTCACAGGCGATACAGAAAAGGAGTTCTTTGTAGATGTTGCGACCGAGGAATTGATCGGTAAGTTGGGCCAGATAAGCGGGCTTCGGCGGGTAATTTCCCGAACGACAGTCATGAAATACAAAGAAACAGATAAAACCCTGTCAGAGATCGCACGAGAGTTGAATGTGGATGCTGTTGTAGAAGGATCCGTGCAGCAGGCAGGCGACAGAGTCCGTATTCAAGTGCGGTTGATAGACGCCCTTCCTGAGGAGCAGAATCTGTGGGGGCAGACATATGAAAGGGCCATGTCTGACGTTCTGGTGATGTACAGCGAAATGGCACGCGCCATTGCCGATAAAGCCCAAATCAAGCTGACAGCTGATGAATTGACGCGACTGACCAGCGTTCGCCAGGTAAACCCCGAAGCATATGAGGCTCTCCTCATTGGCAAGCAGAAGGAGAGCGCACTCACGCCACAGGCTTTCGACATTGCGCTCGAGTACTACGAGCTTGCGTTGAAGAAAGATCCGAATTACGCCGCCGCCCATTTGGCTGTGGCCATGACCTGGCTGTACCGCAACCAGTTGGGGTATACGGCGCCGCGTGAGGCGGGGCCAAAGGCAAAGGCGGCCGTTCTTAAGGCCTTGGAGTTGGATAGCACACTCGCGGACGGGCACGCGGTGTTGGCTTGGGTTTACTTTCTTTGTGAATGGGACTGGGCTGACGCCGAAGTAGAATGGAAGAGGGCCATCGAGCTCAATCCCAACTTTGGGGACTCCGTTTACGCGCATTTCCTGTGGGTCATGAAACGCCCGGAGGAAGCGATGGCGCAAATGGAGCGAGCCCTGCAATTAGACCCGCTCAACGAGGTGGCCCAACTCCATAATGCATGGATGATGCAGTCGGCAGGCCGGGATGATGAGGTTATCGTACAGGTGCGCAAGCTGCTCAGAACATCTCCACAGCATCCGATGCTGCACCAGATGCTCTCAGTATCTCTTTTTCGCAAGGCAATTTATGAAGAGTCTCTTGCAGAAATGAAAGCGATGTACTCCTGCCTCGGAGACCGTGAGGTCGAAGAGGCTTTGACACAAGGGTATGCGCAATCGGGCTATCGGGGTGCCATGAAGCGCGCGGCGGATCTACTGGCAGCGCGCGCTCACCAGACATATGTGAACTCTATTGACGTTGCGATCCTGTATGCGTTTGCCGGGGAAAATGACCAAGCCTTCGAATGGCTTGAAAAATGTCTGGAGGAGCGCAATCCGCAGATGCCCTATGTCGATGCATACGTGGAGTTCGCGCCTTTGCGCTCCGATCCTCGTTTCCAGGACATATTGCGCAAGATGAACCTGCCGATGGGGGAAAAATAGGAGGAATTTGCCGGAGAACAAACATGGCCATTTTATGCCCGAAATGCCGGCATGAAAATCCCGATGAGGCGGCTTTCTGCGGCCGATGCGGAAGGACTGACTCGAAATATTCAGGCTTTCGCGAGGTTTCTTGATTCTGCGGGATATGCGCACGGGCAGTTGACCAATTTTTCCAATATAGCCCGCGACTGCGGTGTTGATGCTAAAACCATAAGAGAATATTGCCAGATTCTTATCGACACGCTTCTCGGTCGAATGGTGGAGCCTTTCAAAAAGGGACAATCGCGCCAAATCATCACGAAAACGCCCAAATTCTATCTCTTCGATGTGGGAGTGGCCGGGTCGCTCGTCAAACGACGTATGCTTGAAGAGAGAGGAGAAGCGGTCGGCCGGGCGTTCGGACATTTCATGTTCATGGGAATGGTCGCTTACGCCTCTTACAAGGGGCTCGATTACCCGATCGCTTACTGGAGAACCAAATCCGGCCTGGAAGCGGACTTCATCCTGGGAGATGGAGAGGTTGCTGTGGAAGCTAAAGGACAACGCCGTATTGAAAACAGGGATCTTCGGCCGTTAGCCGCCTTCATGGAAGAATATCGACCGAAGAAAGCGATTACCGTTTGCAACGAAAGGGAAGAGCGCGTTGTCAACAAGATTAGAGTCTTGCCGTGGCGAAGGTTCCTAGAGCAACTTTGGGGGGGGTGGGATCATAAGTTAGGAAAGGAAACGCTGGCCTGGCCGGACAAGTACCTGGGGCCGGTGAAGAGATAGCTGGGAAGGAATCCCTCTTGTCCGGGAAGCGCTATTCCTCGTATTCCAGCTTGAACCGGAGCAGGAGATAGGGAAAGAGGCTGTCTCGACCGGTCTCGACCATGAAAATCAGGACTTTTTCCTCGGTATTCCTTTTCATTTTCAGCCGCGGTTTATCGGGGATTTCCGAATCGGTCATTCGCGACATGCCCTGGGCCTCATAATCCAGACGTTCTCCTTCGACGAGGTAAATGACCTTGCCGCCCTTTTTGAACCTGAGATAACACGAAGGCGTGTTCGGGTTCTTGAGGGCCTCGAGATCATACCGGCCTTTCTCCAGCACTTTGTCCTCGAACTTCAAGGTGTACGGGATCTGGACCCCCTTGAACTTTCCGATGTCGATGAGTTGGGCGGCTGCCGGAGCCGCCAGAACCAAGACCATCAAGCCTCCGATGAATCGTCGCCTCGCTTTTTCACCTAGCATATTGTACCTCATCCCTTCGAATACAAAGACATGCCTTTGTCTTCTCAAACTATTTAATGGATTCTTCCCTCAGCATGGATTTCTGCTAAACGTGATAAAAAGATAAAGCGGAAACTCAGGTTTGTCAACTCAATTCTGATAATGATAATGGCCAATGCCGCTACCCGAATCGGCGGGATAACCAGGCGCGCCTAATCTTGAACCCCCCCCCGGTTTGGAGTAACTTAAAGAGCGATCATGGAGATTATCGAGAATATCCCGGCGAGTTTTGTGTCCGAAGAGATCGCCCGGCGGCTGCGGGTGGACCCTGCCCGGCCGGGATTTGCCGTCGTGAGCGAGGTCGTCGGACTAGCCCGGTCCCTTGTCCACTTGAAGACCATCTATGACATCTCCTACATCGGCGTCAAGGACCTCGAAACGGTCGAGATCGGCGGAGTCGTCTTCCGCAGCCGGGTCCTCCGCCATAACCTAGACCGGGCCCAGAAGGTCTTTCCGTTTATCATGACCGTCGGGCACGAGCTGGAGAGGACGGCCGCCTCGCTCGGTGATCTCCTCAGACAATACTATCTCGAAGAGATGGCCAACATTGTCCTCGAGCAGGCCGCCGACTGGCTGGCCGAAAAACTCAGCCGGTGCTGGGGATTTCCCGGCCTTTCCAGCATGAGCCCAGGCACCCTCGAGGACTGGCCTATTACCGAACAGCCCAAGCTCTTTTCCCTGTTCGGCGACACCGAAAAGTCCATCGGCGTGAAGCTGACCGCGAGCTTGCTGATGATCCCCCGAAAATCGATCTCGGGGATTCTCTTCCCTTCGGAGGAAGGATTCATCTCCTGCCGGCTCTGCCCCCGGGAGAACTGTCCCTCGCGGAAGGCAGTCTATGAAGGATCTAGAACTTGAGCCATTCAATTCCCGCCTTCGTCGCCAGGAAGCAGCGGGCGCGGATGTCGGATCCCTCGCCTTCCTCATAGTAGACGATCAGGACCGTCCCGTCTTTAAGGTTGACCATCGAGGGATAGGCTCCGCCGACGTCATCGACCAGTACGTTTCCGCTCCATGTTTTGGCCTCGTCGAGGCTGTAGTGGAGGCTCGTTTGCGGCAGCCGGTGGGCAAGGAGGATGATATTGCCGGGAGTCCGGAGAAGGTAAGGGCAATGGCCGGGGAATCCGAGCGGCCGGGAGACGCTCCAGGTCCGGCCGTTGTCTTGGGAAACGGAATAGCACATGGTCGTCTTGGGCTCGCGTTGGACGGCGTAGAGCGAGCCGTCTTTTAGCCGGATGACATCGGTTTCGGCATCGAGTTTGTAACCGCCGTTGTCGATATCGACCGGTTTTTCCCAGGTTTTTCCGCCGTCGTCGCTCAAAACGACGGCGCCGTGGCTTTCCTTTCCCGTCTGTCGATAAAGACCGAGAATGATGCGGCCGTCGGGAAGCTCCCGGATGGGTGAGCTGCAGTAGTAGTCTTTTGCAATCTGCGTCGGGGCCGACCAGGTTTCTCCTGCATCATGGGACACGACCATCCAGCTGCCGAGCCCCGTCCAAGCCGCCTCTCCTTCCTTGACCATTTCCTTTTTTCGAAGCGAAAAGAAATTGCAGATGAGCGAACCGTTCGAAAGCTGGACGATGGAGGGGTCGCGGTCGTCATCCGGGCCGTCGTAGAGGACGTGCGCCTCACTCCAGGTCCGGCCTTCATCACTAGACAGGCAATAGCAGATCCGGCCACCCAGGGGCAGGCGTTCATCGGGGAGCGACACATGTCCGTAGCCAGCATAGAAAACGGCCATCAGCCGGCCGTCCCGCAGCCGACAGACGTCGGAAAACGCCTCGTACCCTCCCGCCCCGGCATCCCGGCAGACATAGACGAAATCCTCCGGTTGAAGCTCAACGCGGTCTAAGCAGAAGACCGTTCCCAGGCAAGCGATCAATCCCCCCAACAAAAGGATCGGATACAATCCAGGCTGCCCTCTTCTCCCCATTTTTCTTCCGTTTCGATTCTCCTTATATCACTCCATGAAAGAGATATCAAAACATCTCATGGCCTTACAAACCAACCGCATAAAAAAGAATCCCCCTCCTTCCCGACCTCCTCCCACCAGGGGAGGAGGATATTTTGATGGCATGCCCGTTTCCTTTCCGGGGCAACGAGCGGGCTGACAAATGCTAGATCCCGATCCTTCCTATTTGACTCATTTATTTTTCCTGTGCTATAAGCACAAAGGAATTCCGGTCGGAATAAAAAAAAGCTCCCGATGAGGATCCATCCCCATTCCGCGTTCCTAAACCTGAAGCGGACAGGCCGCTTCGTCCTTATCGCCCTTTGCATAGTTACAGTCACGGCATTTCCGGGGCCCGCCGGTCCATGCCAAAATGAAGCCCGACCGTCCTATGCCGACGCTATCCAGGCCTTCGAACGCTTCGTCGCGGAACGGATGGCCTACGACCGTATTCCCGGACTCTCGGTCGGATTCATCAAAGACGACTTTATTTGGTCTAGAGGTTTCGGCTGGGCCGACGTCGAAAACAACGTCCCGGCAAAGGCGGAGAGCGCCTACCGCTTGGCCTCGATCACGAAAACCATCACGGCGGTGTCCGTCCTCGCGCTCGCCGAAGAGGGGAAAATCGGCCTCGACTCTCCCATCCAGAAATATGTCCCCACTTTCCCCCGGAAGAAATGGCCCGTGACCGTCCGGCAGCTCCTCGGACACATCGGCGGCATCAGTCACTACAAGAATGACGACGCCGAAAGCCACATCAAGGAACCCAAGAACACCCGGGAGGCTCTGGCAATCTTCCAGGATTTTGACCTCGTCGCCGAGCCGGGCACGCGCTACACCTATTCGACCTACGGCTATAATCTCCTGGGCGCCGCTATCGAGGGCGCCTCGGGCTTGACCTACGGCGAGTTCGTCAAGTTGCGCATCCTCGACCCACTGGTCATGTCAGACACTCGCCTTGACAACCCCCTCGAGATCATCCCCAACCGCGTCCGCGGCTATCAGCTCCTCAAAGGAGAGCTGAAGAACTCCGAGTACGTCGACATCTCCAGCCGGTTTGCCGGGGGCGGTCTCCGCTCGACCGTGGTCGATCTCCTCAAGTTTGCCCGCGGTATCATCGACGGGAAATTGCTCCTGGAAGAGACCTGGCGGCAGATGTTCACGCCGATGGTCCTCCGCAACGGACTCCTGACCGGCTACGGTATGGGTTGGCGCGTGGAGCCGTGGAACGGCCATTTCACCGTCGACCACGGCGGTTCCCAACCGGAGACACGAACGCATCTTCTCATTTTCCCCAGGGAAAACTTCGCCCTGGCGATAGCCTGCAACCTCGAGGACAGCAACCTCCAGCCCTATATCCGTAGTCTCATCGCCGCGGTCCTGGACGAGGACGTCGACGGCAGCGCCTACGCCGCAGATAAAGCGCTGCGGTCAATGAGCGAGGCTGTCTATCAGGTTTTCGGCTACGGATTGAGCTCTTACGAATGGACGGGCTCATCCCTCTCCGGGAGCCGGGACGACCTCAAGAACGCCTTCGAAGCCTTCAACAGTTGGGCCAACGTCGAGGCGCTGCGTCAGGACTATGAAAAGACTAAGAAAAAGATTCTGACGGGCATCCATCCGCTCTCGAAACAAGCCTTCACCAAGGTCGGCTCCTACATGGCCCAGGTCTTGGCGGAAGAGAGAGGCAGGGATGAGTTATCCCTCTATCACAGACGCGGTCCCTTCGCCTTTTTCAATGATTACATCCGGGTGGCCGATTCCTCTCCGAAAAGACATCCCCATTTCAGGACCGAATTCAAAAAGCTCATCGCGGCTTGGGGCGCCGACTGGGAAAGGACTTGCAGCGACGAAGTCCGGCGGATTGCCATCACCCCCGGGACCGACTTCGGAAAGCTCATCCCCCGGCTTCAAGACAGGTTTGCGGGGGCGGCCGTCTATCCGGACTTCACCTCCGACCTGGCTGAGGCCGCTCAATATTACCTCGAAAATGGCGAAGCCGCCCAGACTCTCATGATCCTTGCCCTCAGCCGCAACTTGTATCCCGGTTCGCCGCTTCTAGCGGCGGCCCTTGGCTTCACCCGGTTCAGGCTAGGGGATATCGATTCCGGCCGTCAGCTCATGAAAGAGGCGTATGACCTCGACCCTCTGGATGAGGCCCTGCGGCCGCCTGCGTTCATCGTCTCGATGCGGCGGCTGGTCGAGACGAATCGGTTGAAAGAAGCGGAGGCGCTCGGCCTGATGGGGGCCGAATTCAATCCCAAGGGTCCGGACCTTCCCACGGCTCTCGGAGAGCTGAGCCTGCGGATGGGGCAAAAGGACAAGGCGATTGAGTATCTCAATAGGGCGCTGAAGATCGACCCGGATTTCGAGAAAGCCAAAATCCGGCTCAAATCCATCAAGAAATAGGGAGGGAACTCATGGCGGAAGGGATCGGTGACCGCTTCCAGGACGAAACCAAGTATGCCCGGGATAAACTCCCCGGCGGTTACCTGGACTGGAGCAAAAAGCCGGGCATCTACAAGGACTATTCCGAGGCACCGAAAGTCGACCTCCCTCCGCCGCTGGAAAAAGGCGGGATGCCCGTTTGGGAAACGATCGGGAGGAGGCGGAGCGTCCGGGATTTCAGGAGCATTCCCTTGAGCGCCGCGGAAGTCTCCCAGCTCTTATGGGCCTCTCAGGGGGTGACCAAGGTCGCAGGCGATTTCGGGCTGCGCGCAGCACCTTCGGCAGGCGCCCTTTATCCAATCGAAACGTATCTGTCGGTCCAGATGGCCGAAAACATCGAGCCGGGGATTTATCACTATGACGTTCGGGAACACCGGCTCGATCAGCTTCGGGCCGGAGATTTCGGGGCTCCTGTGGCTGAAGCGGCGCTGGACCAGGGCTTCCTGGCCGAGGCGGCAGTCGTATTCGCCTGGACGGCGGTGTTTGGTCGATCCAAGTGGAAATATAAGCAGAGGGCTTTCCGGTATGTCTATCTCGACGCCGGCCATATCGCCCAGAACGTGGCCGTGGCAGCCGTCGCGCTGGGGCTCGGGTCCTGCCAGGTCGCTGCTCTCTATGACGGCGAAGTCAATTCCATCCTGGGCGTCGACGGGGAGGAAGAAAGCATCCTCTACATGACCGCCGTCGGCCACCCCTGATTGGAGGAAATTCGGCGACAGAAATATGGGGACATGAACTCAATTTCTGGATTGAGTATCGTGTCCCCAGATTTCAGACAGCTAAGAAGACAGGGCTGAAATACACTTGAAGGAACTCGTCCCATTTTTCGCGAAGGCATCACTTGCGTTGGGTTGATGGTTATTGATAGCATAGACATAACGGACCTACGAACAGGCAATCGGTGGTGAAACCTATAAAAAAGGACAATGCGGCCGTTTTGGTCTGCATGATATTGTCCTTTTGTTTGATTGCGTGTAGAGAGAAAATCCAAAAGGCCAAGGTCGAGACGATTGAGGGCGTAACCTATATCCACAACCCGGCCACGCCGCTCCATCCCTCCAGGACTGTCGTCTTCGAGGAGGAGTTCTCCTACAAGGATACGGATGAATCGGGCGAAATTCGTCTCTTCAAGCCGGGAGGATTCGCAGTTGACGCTGCGGACAACGTCTATATCGAGGATGCATCGGACATGGCCATCAAGGTTTTTGACCAGGCCGGGAAATTCCTGCGCACGATCGGCCGCAAAGGCGAAGGGCCCGGGGAATTCACCAGCATAAGATATATATTCCCGCTACCCAACGGCCGCCTTCTTGTTACCGACGACCTGGCCCGACGTACCAATTTCTTCGGACCGGAAGGCCAATTTCTTTCCAGCTTCGCGTGGAAGGGATTTTTAAGCAGGCCCTATCTGGCCACCGACTCCTCGTTCACTCTGGAAGAAATCATGATGTCAAATGAAACAAATGTACTCTTGATTAAGACGATCGATTTCTCTGGTGAAGAGTTGACAACATTTGGAAACTTCAGGCTTCCGGAGTTCAAGGCATTCCGCGAGGAGGGCGGGGGGACCCTCCTCGCCGTCCCCTGGAGTCCGGCATCCGTTTTGGCGGGCGACCAAACAAGGCAATGGCTATATCACTGTTCAGGTGAAAAATATGAGATCGAGGTCTATAACGGGCAGGGAAAGCTCATCAGGAAAATCGGGCGGCCTTACGCGCGCGTCCCGGTGACGAGCGAAGATATCCGCGAGTTCATGTCTCGGTTCGATGATCGGCCGGAAAGCCAGCTGGCCCGGTACTATCGGCAGATGGATTTTCCCAAGGTCAAGCCGATAGCCAACCGCCTGATTGTAGACAGCGAGGGCAACCTCTGGGTGCGGACAAGTGAAGTGAAGCGGCAAGAAGAAAAGGAAGTCGTGGCCTGCGATATTTTCAACCCCGATGGCTTTTATGAGGCGCGGATCTGGCTCGACGAGATTCCCGCGATTTTCGCTGCAGGCAAGATGTACCTGATGGACGAAGATGAAACGACCGGCATGCGCCGGGTCAAGCGCTTCCGCGTCACCTGGAAAGAAAATTAGGCAGTCTGAGCAATCCTTAGTCAGACAATGAGTGCCAAATTGGGCATATTGGATAAGATACCTTACTTCTTGACTTCCCTCGGCTTCAGCTCAAAGCCGATTGCCGTGAAGATACTCAGATAATTCAGGGCCTCCCAACTTTCCACTATTTTCCCGTTTTCAAATCGCAATATTTCAATGCCGCCCAGGACGAGTTTATTTCCCGTAGGCGCCAGCCCTCCAACCTCCCCTGTGTGAGTGCCCCTGGCAATATATCTGTGCACGACCCTGTCTCCTTTGGCGATCAATTCTTCATTGCTGATCGTCCTGTCAGGAAACATCTCTATTTCCTTTTTAAGCTGTTCTATCAACATCTTAAGGGATGCGGCCTGTCCTGTTTCGTTGTGGTAAACATAGTCGGGAGAAAAGATTTCCTTAAGAGCCTCAAAATCTCCCTTTATCCAGGCGTCCGCAAGGCGCAGAGTCAATGCCGTGTTCTCTTCCTCAAGCTTCGCCTGGGTTCTGAACTTCTCAAGCTCTGCTTGTTCGGCCTTGTTCTGGCAGCCAAACGCAAAGCAAAGAAGAATGACCAAAACGCTGACCAAAAATGGATTTTTCAATTATCCCTCCCAAATTTTGATGAAGTCATTGGACTTTTCTCGGCAATACTTTTCAAACCGCGCTTTGATCAAACCATATCAGTAGATACGGAGCCAATTATCGATTTCAAGGTCAATCCCCCAAAGCTGATGACGTTCGGTGTCTTCAACGATGACGTAATTTCCCGCGCCCCAGACTCGGGCGGGGTAAAAGGTACTGAAGGGAAGCCGGATGGCCTTCTGCTCTGTCAGATCGGTATCCAGAAGGCAGATTTGTGATGCCTCCCCTTTGAGCTTTCGCAAAATGATCCGCCCATCACTCGTCCACTCGAGCGCCTGCGAGGGCCAGCGGAGGTCATAGCCCTTTATATCCCTTATCTTGACGACCCTCTTCTCCGTCACAGAATAAACACCGAGCCTAGAGTCGTTCGTCAAAAAGGCCAGCTTGTTCCCGGCGGCATTCCAGCGGAACCCAGACACCGAATTCTCGGGATAAACCTGATGCCCCTCAAGAGTTTCGGGATTGAGGACGGTCAAACTCTCTCTCGGCACCGCTTCATTGAAATCGAGATAAGCGATAAGTCCTGTCCCCGATGCTACACCCCCCGTCGCCGCTGAGGCTGCGTACGGTTTCCGGATCTGCTCGGCGAGTGTTTCGACCTGCCCCGACTCCAAGTTTACGCGCAGGAGCCGCGCGCCGCCCCATTGATCATTGATTCCAGGCCTATTTTTTGTTGTGCAAAGCAGATACAGCGCCTTACCAGAGGTGCCAAAACTGATGAACCTGCAAAGCTCAATCTCAGGGATTCCCAGGTCGTATCCCTTCAAATCTGATCCGTCACTGTTGATCACCCACAACTCCTGAGTTGTGGATTTGGGAGCGTGTCGGGCTATGAATGAAGCTCTATCGCCACGTGGGGATACCTGAATTGGAGAGAAATAGCTTCCGTACAGGGGCGAATTGGAGTCCCAGGTTTGAACTAGGGACCTCTCGTCTTTCCCGTCACTTCTCATAACCTTTATCTCGGCGAACCCTTGCCGTCTGCCGCCGAGGTGGTAATCGATAAAGACCACCTTATCGCCGCCCAAGGACATTTGCCCCCACATCGATGGATGCCGGGCGATTTTCTCGGTTCGTCCTTCGGCCAGATCGAACCTAAAGAACCCCTTGTCGGTGGCAAAATAGAAAGCATCGCTCTGGGCCTCGAGGTCGTAGATGTATCGCTCGCTCCGGAGTTTCCATGCGCCAAACATGAATGCCGCTGTGAAGAAAAGCATCAGCGGGAAAATGATTACCGCGGATTTCGTGAAGGTCCAGACTCGGCTCCTGGGTTGCGAGAAGTCGGCCTTGTTCAGCGCGATCAAAGAAGCCAGAAAAAGACTCAGAGCAAGGAGACCGCCCGTGATGATCGATGCGCTGAGGGCAGAGCGGAGCAGCCCTGGATAGAGCAGGGGCTCGATGATCCTGGTCAGCACCAGTTGCAGGGCGAGCGAGATCAGGGCCGTGAGGAAGAGGGCGCTGTAAGGCTTATCGGAAACGATGGAGAGGGAAAAAGCCACAGTGAAGAGAAGAAGCGGCAGGACGAATCCAAAGAAGCCAAAGGCCCCGCCTCCGAGTACCGAGAAGTCAAAAGTGCGGCCGGCCGACGCGAGCACCGGATGGAACCAGATGAGGAGGCTAAAAAGGAGTATGACAAGAAAAAGGACAGCCAACAAGGAGAGATACTTGGCGAACCAGATCCGCCGCTTACTGACCGGCCGGGAGAAGAGATAAGCCCAGGCTCCGTCATGGAATTCGGAGGCGAACCCGCTGGCGCCCAGGAGGAGAGCCATAACGGAGGGAAAAATGAGCACGAGCGTGCTGACCAGATAATCGAGAGTGTCCAAATCCTTGGAATAAGCGGAAAAGGCCAGGGAAAAGAGCAGGAGGACGGCCAGGCCGAATATCACCAGGCCGGACTTTTCCTTCCATTCCTTGACGATCATCCTTCTCAGCATTTCTTCCTCCTCAGCGGGAGACAAAGGAACGAAAGATATCTTCTAGCGGGAGCGCTTCGATCTCAAGATCTCCCGGGCCGAAGGATTCGATCTTTTTCTTTTTGTCTTCGGACCAGGGGTAGACAACTATCTCGACGCTTCGACCGTCTCGCCGCTCCGTCAGAATGCCCTCGAGGCCTAAATCGCCGGGCAGCCGATCCTCGAAATTCAGCCGCACCCGCCGGGTGGAGTCCTTAACCGTCTCATAGGCCTCGTCCAGGATGATCCGGCCGCCGTCGAGGATGAAAAGATGGTCGACGATCCGCTCGAGCTCATGGACGAGATGGGTGGCGAAAAAGATCGTGCTGCCCGAATCGGCCAGCTCGCGGATAATGTTCTGGAGGAAATCATGCCGGGTGGGGACATCCAGCCCGGAAGTCGGGTCGTCCAGGATAAGGAAGGCGGGTTTCGCGCCCAGGGCCGTGACCATTTCAAGCTTCAGCTTCATCCCGCGCGAGAGCGACCTGATCCGATCTTTTTTGTCGAGAGAGAAGCGCTCGAGAAGCTCCTCGGCCCGGCGGCCGTCCCAGCGGCGGTAGAAGGAGGCGTTGAAATCCAGGAACTCGCCGACTTTCATCGCCCCGTAGAAAAAGGGGTCCTCGGGGATATAGCCGAATTCCTCTTTGTATGCCGAGGACCGGAGGGATAGCGGGGCGTTTTTGTAATGAACCTCGCCGCCGTCCGCCGGGATGACGCCCATCAGAATCCGGACCAGGGTTGTTTTCCCCTCGCCGTTTTTCCCCAGGAAGCCGTAAACCCGGCCGGCGTTCATAGTCAGGTTCAGGTCTCGGAATACGGCTTTCCGGCCGAACGACTTGGTGAGGCCGGTGATCCTGAGAAGTTCGTTCATCGCCCCTCTCCCCTGCCGGGTTTTTGCCGGGCTTTTAGCCTCGACTCGACGATAGTCCTGATCTCCTCTTCTTCCAGGCCGAATTTTCTGGCCTCGGAGATCGCCCTTTCAAACACTTCATCTATGAACCTCTGCCTTTCCTGCTTGATCAAGGAAGACGAGTTATCGGTTACGAACGAGGCCTTGCCCTTCCGGGTGGTGATGAATCCTTCGGACTCGAGCTCTCGATAGGCCCGGGCCACGGTGTTGGGATTGACGACCAATTCAGAGGCCAGGTCTCTGATAGACGGCAGAGGGTCGTTGGCCTTGAGGACGCCGAGGGAGATCTTGCCTTTGATCCCGTTTTTTATCTGTTCGTAGATCGGGATGAAGCCCGTGGTTTCGATCGTGATCATCGCCTTGGCCTCTGTATCACTGTATTAATAATATAATACAGACTGGCGATTTTGTCAAGCATTTTCTTCACTCCTCACCCCTTTTTTATATGCGCTGTAGTTTCCTAAGAGAATCATACGGTTCTATTTATCTCACCCTCTCCCAAACCCTCCCCCATCAAGGGGGAGGGGTCATAATCGAAAATTTGTCCCTATTTCCAGCCCTTGGCACTAAATAAAATGGATTTCGTCTCTTTATTTCCTCTTCTTACCCTGAGGCATCCTTTATATATATTTTTTAGTTATAGCTATTGATAGAACAGGCGTATCCTCAGAGGAGCTGAACGACTGGAGGAAAAGTCCATGAAAATTAACATGAAATCCCAGAAATTTTGCGCGTTGTTGGCCCTGGCCCTGCTTCTTTGTCTTCCCGGATGCAAAAACAAGGAAGCCGGGGCGCAGGTCGAGACGATAGGCGGTGTGACCTATGTACACAACCCGGCCACACCCCTCCATCCTGAAAAAACTGTCACTTTCGAAGAGGAGTTCACCTTTTCGGACAAGGACGAAACGGGTGAGATCCGCCTCTTCAAGCCCGAACGCTATGTCGTTGACGCCCAAGGTTATGTCTACATCGCGGACGGCTCGGACACGTCCATCAAGGTATTCGATGCCCAGGGGAGGTACGTCCGGGCGATCGGCCGCAAAGGCAGCGGTCCGGGTGAGTTCGGCCGGATCTCCGACCTGGTCCTTCTCCCCGACGGCCGGCTTCTTGTCACCGACTTCGAGACCAGGCGCACCTCGTTTTTCAGCCCGGGCGGAGAATTCCTCAGGAGTTTCCAATGGAAAAAGTTCTTCAGCCAGGTTCACCTGGTGACCGATTCCTCTTACACGGTGAACGAAACGGTAACGACCGAAGATTCGAGAGAGCTATGGATAAAGACGATCGATTTCGAGGGCGAGGAGTTAGTCGCCTTCGGGAAATTCAAATACCCCGAGTTCAAGATGCTCACTCAAGGACAGGCGACTTTCGCCACCTCTATTCCCCATAGCCCCAGGTCCGTGTTCATCGGCGATCCGTTGCGGCAATTGCTGTATCACTGCCTGAACGACAAGTATCTCATTGAAGTCTATAACGGAGAGGGAAAACTTGTCCGGAAGATCGACCGTCCCTACCAGCCGCCGGCCATCACCAGCGAGGATGTCGAAGAATTCCTTGGCCGTTTCAAGGACAGGCCGGACAGCCCGTTTGCCCGATTGATCAAGGAGATGGAGTTGCCAAAGGTCAAGACGGTCACCGACCGGATGATCGTGGACAGCACGGGCAACCTATGGGTAAAGACAAACGAAGACAGGAAGGACGGGGACAAGACTTTCACCGCCTTCGATATCTTTGATCCCGAAGGCATGTACGATGCCAGGGTCTGGCTTGAATTCAATCCTCTTTTTTTCCCGAACGGAAAAATGTACCGCCTGATCGAGGATGAAGAAACAGGCGTCTACCGGCTCAAGCGGTACCGGGTGGTCTGGAAGTAAAAAAAAGGGGCCGGTCCTATTTTTTTCACCCTCTCCCAGAATTATGGTGACACGGGGAATTATGGTGACACGAACCTTAATTCCCTCTGTCCTTTTTTGGGATTACGAATTAAGGTTCGTGTCACCATAATTCACTCACCATAATTCACACCATAATTCAAGATTTTTCCGGGCCGACCATCCCGCCCGAGAGAATCAAGTTCATCGCTTCGGGGACGCTCCAGTGCGTCTCTTTCACTTGTGATTCCTTCACGGTGACGACGAAACCCGAGGTCGGGTTGGGGGCGGTGGGGATGAACAACCGGAGCAGCTTGTGCCCTTCCTCCTCCGGGTCCGGAATGGTCGCCGTGACAAACCCGATCGACCAGACGCCCGGCCGGAAGTGTTCCACCATGACGACGCGCTTGAAGGCCTGCTTCTCAGGGAGGGAAAGGGCGTCGGCCAGCTGTTTTCCCAGCGTATAGATCGTCTTCACCAGAGGGATGCGGGCTGAGATCCATTCGATCAATCCGAAGGCCCTGCGACCCGCCCAGTGACTCGCTAATAGCCCTAGAAGATAGAGGAAGATAAGGACCAGCAAAAAGCCGAGTCCAGGAATCCTAATCCCGATCCAGCGCTCGATCCTTCCCGTGATTCGGGCATCGATGGCCAGGTAAAAAAAGCGGACGACAAGATAGCAAAGCCCGAGGGGAATGATGGCCAGAAGCCCCCGAAAAACATGTGTCCCGATATGTTTGAACAGACCTCTTTTCACCTGATTCTCCTCACGGCCAAACGCCGCCCCGGCGGCGCGCTGGCCAGAACGCCCTCTTTAATCCTTCTTGTCTTTGCGCGTCTTGGCGAGATAATACCCGAAGAACACACCGATGAGCACGGCCAACGGCACCAGAATCACCTGGGACATGCTGATCTTCCAGAAATACAGCCGGAAGACAACCTCCTGGGTGTTTTGGGCCAGGATGATGATGAGCAGGACGAGCAGAACAGCGAC
>CAYOZW010000040.1:18061-19532 GCA_964408495.1 uncultured Eubacteriales bacterium | reverse complement strand
GGTGGTTCACTCGCCTACCTATATCTTTATGGGATGGGAGACACAATAAAAACAATAGAAATCCTTAACGAAGCCTCAAGCAAAAATGCCACCCCCGATGAAGAAAATTGGCTTCACTTTCTCTGGGCTACGGCAAGTATCTTCGATAAGTCTTATGGGGAAGCATTAAGGCACGTTTCCTTAATGCCCTCAGAGGCATTAGACGATCAATTTCGGTTTATGCCAAAGAGCCAACTCTACGCTCAAGTTTATGGGTTGATGGGTGAAAGACAGAAAGAGGAAGAATATTATGATTCTGCACGATTATTCCACGAAAACAAGAAAAAAGAACAGCCGGATGATGCTCGATTATTGAGTTCGCTTGGAATCGCCTATGCGGGCCTCGGAGTCAAAGACAAGGCGATTCTTGAGGCTACAAGGGCAACAGAGGTCCTTCCCGTCTCCAAGGAATATTGGCGGGGCATTTATCGAGTGAAGGATCTCGCACAGGTTTTTACCATGGTCGGCGAGTATGATAAGGCCTTCGGCCAAATCGAATATCTTCTTTCGATCCCCGGCGAATTATCAGTTGCGTTCCTGAAGGTCGATCCCGTCTGGGTCCCGCTCCGCGCCCTCCCCCGTTTCCAGAAACTCGTCCAAAAATATTAGGTAAGGGGTACGCAAAAGGAATTGATTTTCCATTAAAACGCGATATCGGTCATTATGAGGAAAAGCCTGAAGAAAGCCTTGAAGATCGGCGGGATCTTCATTGGCAGCGTTGTTGTCCTCCTCGCCGTCGCCGCGCCACTCATCCTTTTCGACAAGCCGCTCATCAAGAAAATATCCCAGAGCTACATCTCCAAAAAGGCCGGGATTCCCATCCAAATCGGCAAGCTCGACTACACGCTTTTTCCGCTCCAGGTCACGCTCTCGGAGGTCAAGGCGACCTACAGGACGCCCATCTTCACGATGGATGCCGTCGTCAACCGGGTCGAGGCCGCCGGGAACCTCAGAAAGCTTCTCAAAGGGACAAAGCCGGCATTCGACACGGTCGACATCGATATCGCCGAGCTCCGCTTCGACCAGGAAAAGATCTCCCCCGTACCCATCGATTTGCGAAGCATTCTCCAGCAGACTTCCAGCATCCTGGCGTACACGCGGCAGGCATCGATCAGCTGCAGCCGCATGACTATTGCGTTTCTTGGCCAGAATTTCGCGGTCGATGATCTCACCCTGGCGCTCTCCAAGGCCGCCACTGCAAACGTTTATGACCTTCGTCTGGCGTCCGCCAAGGTCACCGCCGGGATAAACGGGGGACGCCTGTCCCTGGAATCGCTCCTTCGTGTTGACGGCACCCTGACGCTCGCCCGGTCGGCAGCCGCGAACCTCCGCCTGGCGCTCGCCGCCGCCCGCGTCAGCGCCGCCGGGAGAGACGAAACCCTCAGGGAACTGAGCCTCGAAATCGACTGCGTCTGGGACACGTCTGAGAACA
>CAYOZW010000040.1:12031-18051 GCA_964408495.1 uncultured Eubacteriales bacterium | reverse complement strand
CATCCGCATCGCCAAGCTTGAGCTCGCCATCCCCGGGCTCGTCGCCGTGTCCGCCTCCGGTTCGGCCGGGCTTAACAAGCCGCTCTCCCTCGAGGCCTCGGGCGACTACCGCTTCGAGAGCCTGGAATCCTTGGCCGTCGTGCTCGGCCCTTCCCTTCCCCCGGACTTCAGGGATGTCCGCCTCCGGGGCCGGGGCCGGCTCGCGGGGACATATACGCTTTCCCTGGGTTCGGACGCCAAAGCGGGCAGCCTCGAAGCTTCGCTCGAGCTCGATCGGGTGGGTTTAGAATATAAAAAAGCCGGGACGCCGCTCAAGCTGGAACTCTCCGGGATTCTCAAGGCTGCCGCGTCGGCCGCCGACGTTAAGGGCGCATCCGGCAAGCCGGCCTCGCTCAAGGCCAGGCTCGACTTTGATCAGCTCGCCGCGGATTACGACGGGCCGGATCTGCCCTTGAAGCTGAAGCTTTCGGGAACGATCAAGGCCGAAGGCAGTGCCCCCGACTTTCGGGCCTCGGCCGACGTCCGGTCCGCGGTGGGAGCCCTCTCGCGCGATAGCCTGAGTATCCGGAGTTCCTCGATTCACCTCCTGGCCAAGGGCACAAAGGATTCCGCGGAGATCTCCCGCCTCGAAGCGGCGCTCGAGGGCGTGTCCGTCGTCCTTCCCGGCGATAAGAAGGTTTCCATCGACGCGGTCAAAGTCGCCGGCGTCGCCCTCGCCGACATCGCTCGGAAATCCGTCGTCGTCTCCACCCTTGACGTGCAACTTCCCACCCTGTCTCCGCTCCGCCTCTCCGGGCGCTTCGATATGGCGCCCCGCGGAGTCAAGCAAGCGCACCTCGAGAGCCGGGACCTGAAGATTCCGGCGCTCCGCGCTCTTCTCGGCCCCTTTCTGCCGCCCGCCCTGGCCGATTGGGAGGCCGACGGATCCATCGGCATCGTGTTTGATACGAAGAACCGCTTCCGCCCGACCGCGGGCTGGGAATTTTCCGGCGCGGTCGACATGTCAGGGACGAAATTCAACGACGCTGCCTTCACCATCGCCGGCGACTCAATCAACCCCCGCATCCGCATCCAGGGCGACTACGAGCTCTCCAAGGGAGGCATCGACTGCACAGGCACGCTCGAACTTGCTCAGGGCGAATCCCTCTGGAAAGACTTCTATATCTCCTGGAGCAAGCACCCGCTCAAGGCCGACCTCGCCGGCCGCTATGATCCTGCCTCCGGGACGATCGACGGCCTCTCGGCCACGTTCGTATTTCCGACGATCGGAGAGGTGCACGCGGCAGGGACAGTCCGCCTAGTGCCGTTTCCGTCTTTCGACCTCCAAGCTGGAACGAAACTCGGTCTCGAACCTCTCTATTCCCTGTATTCCCAGTCCGGCGTCCCCCCAGAAAGCCGCCTGCGTCTTGCCGGAGACATTGCGGCCGACCTCGCCATCGCGCATAACAAGGGAGGGACAACGGTCAACGGCCGCGTGACGCTCGACGCGAGCGATATCGAAAATCCCGCCGCTAAGATCTCGCTGCATGGCTTCAAAGCGGAGTTGCCGATCCGTTTCAAGCTCGGCGAGGCCTCGCCAGATGCGAAAGGCAAAGATTCCGCTGCCGGTTCGGACTTGCCGCTCCCCGGCCGCGGCGATCCCGCCGACAAAGGATTCCTCCGCGTCCTCGAGATCCGGACGCCTTCCCTCACGTTTCAGCCTCCGGCCCTGAACATTCTCGCCGGCACGAACGCCTACCGGATCGGAGCTTCGACTCTGGAGCTCTACGGCGGCCGGCTCGAGTTCGGTGAGATCACGCTGAGCCTCGATCCCGCGGCCAGGAGATTCCATGGGATCGCGTCGCTGCGCCTGCCCGAGCTCGACCTGTCCAGACTGCCTGTGGCTACGGCCCGGTTCCCGTTGACCGGCAGGGCGAAGCTCGACTTTCCCGTCCTGGACATCTCTCCCTCCGAGATAACGAGCAAAGGACAGGCTGACATCGACATTTTCGGCGGCCGGGTGGTCGTCGGCAGTCTTGCCATCTCGAACCCCCTGGCCAAAGGTCGAGAGATCTCGTGCGACGTCGAGCTCCGGGCCCTGGACATGAAGAAGATCACCGACATCGTCCCGTTCGGCGAGATCACGGGGATCATCAAGGGTGAGATCCGCGACCTGACAATATCGTACGGGCAGCCCGAAAGCTTCACCCTGAGCCTGGAGTCCGTGCCGCGCAAGGGTGTCGCCCAGACTTTCAGCCTGAAAGCCGTCGACAACCTGACCGTGTTGAGCTCCGGACAAAAGGCCTCCGGCGGCGCGGGCCGGTTTTTTATTCGTTTCATCCGCGGCTTCCGGTACGCTAAGATGGGCATCGTGAGTACGCTAAAAAACGACACCTTCACCCTCAACGGGACGATCCTTGAAAACGGGGTCGAATACCTAGTGAAGAAACCGACGTTTTTTGGTATAAATGTCATTAATAGGATGCCGGACAAGAAGATCAGCTTCAAGGAAATGATGAGCCGGCTCAAGCGCGTCGGGCAATCGGAAGCCCAGACGGTGAAAAAGTGACCTAAGGAGAAGCATGCCATGAAAACGAAACACCTGGTTTTCGGCGCGGCCGCGGCCGCCTTGACCGTGTTTCTTGCCTGCATCACGGTCAACATCTATTTCCCAGAGGCGACGGTCAAGCAAGCAGCCGACGAGATCGTCGAAGAGATCCGGAAAAGGGACGCCAATGAGAAGACGGCGCCCGAAGTTATCAAGGAAGAGGCCCGGACCTCCCGGTCGACCGGCTTCAGTTTCGTCCCGGCGGCCTTCGCCCAGCAGGAGACAACCGTGTCCAACCCGGCCATCCGGGCCCTCAAGGACTCGCTGAAGAAGAGGTTCCCGAACTTGAAGCCATTTTATGATAGCAGCAAAGTTGGCGAGATGAACGATGGCCTGGTCGAGATCCGGGACGAGAGCGGGCTGGACCTAAAGGCTAAGGCCACCCTGCGGGGCATGGTCAAGGACGAAAACAGCGACCGGACGAAGCTCTACGCCGAGGTGGCCAAGGCTCTCAACATCGAGGCCAGCCAGATCGGCCGCATCCAGAAGATCTTTGCCGAGAGCTGGCAGAACGACGCCTCTGCCGGCTGGTGGATCCAGAAGGAATCCGGCGCGTGGGTCAAAAAACAAAAATAGAAATCGGACCAAATTAATAGACTGATGACGGAATCTCTACCCCTGCGAGCGCGAGATCTCCATTCCCAATGATGTCTTATATTGGCATGTTCATTCATGGAGAAACTTTGGATGGCTTTTCTCCTACCAGTTTAATATTGTCCCGAAGACGCTACTTATGGCTCAAGTCTACGGGCTGGTGGGAAGGCCTGAGCTTGATAGATAACGCCTTCCCTCGCTGAAGATCCGAAACTCGTCGCGGGTCCCGGAATTTGTGGTCGGCTTCCAGACAGACCTTATTGAATAACGCCGTATTTCTTCCCGATCTTGGCAAAGGCCTCAATAGCTCTGTCGAGATGTTCTTGTTCGTGGGCCGCGGAAAGCTGAACCCGGATTCTCGCCTGTCCCCTTGCAACGACGGGATAATAGAAGCCGATAACATAGATTCCTTCGGCGAGCAGGTCGCGAGCCATGTCCTGGGAGAGCTTGGCGTCGTTCTCAAACTTGCCGAACATGATCGGAACGATCGGATGGTCGCTGGCTGGAATCTCGAATCCCGCCTCGGCCATATGGTTGCGAAAGTACTTGTAGTTATATTCCAGCTTGTCGCGAAGCTCTGTCGTCTCGGAGAGAAGGTCGAAAATGGCAATCGAGGTGGCGATGACAACGGGCGAAACGGTGTTGCTGAAGAGGTATGGCCTTGACCGCTGGCGATAATACCCGACGATTTCCTTCCGGCCGGAAGCGAATCCGCCAGAGGACCCGCCGAGCGCTTTGCCCAACGTGCCTGTAATCAGGTCGATCTTGCCAGTGACGTTTCTATACTCGGGGGTACCGCGTCCGGTTTTGCCGACGAATCCGGTGGCGTGGGCATCATCGATCATGACCAGAGCGTCGTACTTCTCAGCCAGGGGAACAATCTCGTGGAGCTTGGCGATATCGCCGTCCATCGAGAAAACGCCGTCGGTGGCGACCATGCGATAGCGCTTATTCTGCGTCTCCTTGAGTTTGGCTTCGAGGTCGGCCATGTCGCCGTGTTTGTAGATGAACCGCTCTGCTTTGCAGAGCCGGATGCCATCGATGATCGAGGCGTGGTTGAGCTGGTCGGTGATAATGGCGTCATCGGCTGTAAGAACGGGCTCGAAAACTCCGCCGTTGGCATCAAAACAGGCTGCATAAAGGATCGTGTCCTCAGTCCCGAGAAACTTGCTGATTTTTTCCTCCAGGATCGTATGGATATCCTGGGTGCCGCAGATGAACCGGACAGAGCTCATGCCGTATCCCCATCTATCGAGCGCTTCATGGGCCGCCTTGATCACCTTGGGATGGCTGGATAGGCCCAAATAGTTGTTGGCACAAAAGTTGAGGACTTTTTGGCCGCCCTTGACCTCGATCTCAGCCCCCTGTGGGGTCATGATGATCCTTTCCTGTTTGAACAGGCCCGCGTCGCGGATGGACTGGAGCTCTTGGGACAGATTGTCTTTCATTTTTCCGAACATAAAAACCTCCTTATTCGAGATTTCCAAATATATCGACTCTTCCGGACTTTGTCAATTTGTTTCCGAAATTTTTCAAATGCGGGACCAAGTTGCCTTTGGGGTGGACTTGTGCTATAAAAATCAGGCTTTATCGATCTTTCTAATCAGGAAATTTTAAACCACCAGGAGGTCACAAATGACGGGAGAAATGAAAAAGATCATGGTCACTGGCGCCGTCGGGCAGATCGGCTCCGAGCTCACCATGGCGCTGCGAGAGAAATACGGAAACGACAATGTTCTGGCTACTGGCCATAAAACCCAGCCCAGCAAAAAGCTGCTGGAATCCGGTCCCTTTGAGTTCATCAACGTCTCCAAACGCGAGACATTCGACGATCTCAATATAAAGCATAAGATCGATACAATCTATCATATGTCGGCCATCCTCTCGGCTGTTGGGGAAAAGAATCCGAAGCTCTGCTGGGATGTCAATATGAACGGCACATACAACATTCTGGAGGCGGCCGTTGATCACAAACTGACCAGAATCTTTATCCCCAGCTCGATCGCCGCTTTTGGTCCGGAGACGCCGCGGCTCAACACCCCGAATGATACTATCCTCAAGCCCAAGACGATGTACGGCGTGACCAAAGTGGCGGGCGAGCTCCTCTGCGACTATTACGTCAAGCGTTTCAGCGTCGATATCCGTGGCTGCCGTTATCCGGGCATCATCAGCTATGAGACTCTTCCCGGAGGCGGCACGACAGACTATGCCGTGGCGATCTTCTTCGAGGCGGTCAAGAACAAGAGCTACACCTGCTTTTTGCGCGAGGACTCAAGACTTCCGATGATGTATATGCCCGATTGCCTGAAGGCGACCTCCGACCTGATGGAGGCGGACTTTTCGAAGCTCAGGCACCATTCCGACTTTAACGTAACGGCGATGAGCTTTTCGGCCGGTGAACTGGCCGCCGAAATCAAGAAGCACATCCCGGAATTTCAGGTCGCTTATGAGCCTGACTTCAGGCAGGCCATCGCCGATTCCTGGCCGCAGTCGATCGATGATTCCGTGGCCAGGGAGGAATGGGGCTGGAAGCCGGACTATGACCTGGCCAAGATGACCGAGGATATGCTCAGTGTCCTACAGAAACGCCACGCAGACGGCAATCTGGGGTACTGAGCAAAAGCCGGATTATTCAAAAAAGGCGGGGGGCAGCGCGTCTAAGTCGAGAGACTCATAAAAACGCTCGATCCGGACAGAAATATTCTTGATAGTGGCTATAATATCGCCAGGAAGCATAAGGGCCGCGGTCGCCACTTCATCTTCATAAAGGTTGTGGTGGAGGTAGGCGGGCTCATCCCGGCCGAACCAGATCTCCGCTTCCCATGACCTCTGATTGAAA
>CAYOZW010000040.1:0-12021 GCA_964408495.1 uncultured Eubacteriales bacterium | reverse complement strand
GACTGGACGTCGAACCTGTCTTGGGAGAGTTTGAGTCTTTCTCCGCTTTCAACATAGGCGAGGATCCCGTGATTGGAAAAGGGGCGGGAGGCGAGGTTGGCATACAAACAGATATGACGGCCTCCGAAAGCGACCGAGCGGACGGAAAAAATAAAGGATCCGACGCGCGAGTCCACCCATTCCTGGAGAATCCAGCCGTACTCCCCCGCGATCTCCTCCTTAATGTCCTCTGGACGATCGATCAGCTTGAAATCGCGTCCTCCCCTGCCAAGCCGGCGCTTTCCGACCAGCCGGCCTTTTTGAGAGAGAAAACGCTCGGCCGCCCCGCGGCTCTCGGGATGAAAAACCATTGTTTCCGGCATGAGGACCAGAGGACTCAATATTTGATATTGAACCCACTTGTCCTCAAGCCTCAGGGCGGGATGGAAGGTTTGGGGAAACAGACCCTCCCCGTCCAACCAGAGCTTGAAAGGCTTCAGGCTTTCCAGCATAGGGAGGGAATTGAGGTATTCCCGGAACGACATTCCGTAAACGTCCCGGGAGATCTCTTCGATCCTCCGGAAGACGGCCGAGCGATGCCCATTATGGACCTGGAAGGTCAGGTCGTATTCTTGAGCGCCCCCGGGGAGCCCCAGGTTGACTTCGGCCGCATAAGGCCGGAGGTCGGGGGCGACGAGGAAATCCACCCCAAGGTACAATCCGTCTCCCTTCGACTTGGCTAAAATCCCGTTTTCAACGACAGGCCGACCGTCCTGCCGGACACCGGAAACCCGAAGCGCTCCTGGTATTTCACGTCGAACACATTTCTGATAAAGGCATTAACCTCGAGGTAAGAAAAAACTGGATAGCGCAGTTCCAGATCGACCCGGGCATAGCCGGGCTGAGTGCGGACCCTCATCTGGGTGTTGTAAAGAGTGTTGTCATTGTATATGACCCTCTGATTCGAGACCGCTTGGACGAAGAGTCCCAGGCTGACATTGTTCCGCATCCTGTAGCGGACCCCGAAATTCCCCTTGTGCGCAGGGAGACCGGGAATCTCGTTGAAATTCGCGTCCTGCGGATCGACGAAGATCTCGAGGAACGAGTCTCCTTTCGTTCGGCTCCACTGATAGCTGTAGTTGAGGAAAGTCGACCAGCCTCTCCCCCACTGTTGAACGATTTCCAACTCGATCCCGTACAACTCGGCGTCGTCGATATTGTAGGACACGAAATTGATCAGGTCGAACTGGATGTAGTTACGAATCCTGTAAAAATATGGCGAGACCTCAATCTGCGTGTTCGTCGGCAATAACGTCCGCCACCCGGCCTGGACCATGACTCCATCCTCCTGATGGAAAGGCAGGCCGCTCGTGTTGACGCCGGCGTCGTCTGGGTCATAATGCCAGTAGTGCTCCGGGGCCGTGGGCATTCGGAGCGCCCGGGCCAGGCTGAAATAGAGGGAACTTCTTGGCGAGCTGAGGAAAGTCATTTTTAGCGAGGGAGCCCAGCCGCTCATCTGGATATCGGGAATGAGCTCGAGCTCTCCGGCCGGGCCGGCAAGTCCTTTATAGGACATGTAGCGAATACCCGGGGTCACAAAAAGCCGGTTCTCCCAGATATAAAGGTCGGCTAGGGCGTAGAGCCCCAGGTTGCGGGCAGTCACATAGTTCCCGTTGCGGAACGGCGCCCGGAAATCGTCCCCCTTGTTGGCATCGCCGTCATCGCTGAGGTCATCATAATCCAACCCGGCCGAAAAAACATGGCGGCCCCACTTCTGCCTGTAAGAGGCCGAAAATCCCTGCGACCTGTCATCGTAAAAGATTTTATGGAACACCCGATCGAGGGAGGCGCGCGTGTTATAGCCTTCGCGGTTCCCGTAATTTCTCCAGTAGAACAAGCTCAGCACTCCGTCTTTGCCCAGGCTCTGCTCATACCCGAGCTCGAACAACCATTTGTATTTGGTCCACCAGCTCCCCGGCTCTGGATAAGCGCCCATCCCTCCGTACATGAACTCCCCGTCAGAAGGAAGAAATTCGGGATCTTTGGCCTGCCCGTACTCCGGATCATCCGGACTCTTAGACAGACGGTTGGAGACGATGAATCCCTTTTTGATCCGCGAATAAGATATATCCATAGTCAGCCGGCCCCGGAAAGAGAAATCGTAGCCGAGGTGAGTGTTGAGATAGCCGAAATTCACGTTGCCGTTCCAGAGGTAGCCATTGCTCCGGGTCAACCGGCCGGTCAACGCGTACTCAAAGGCTCCCGGCTTATAAGCGTGATAGATATTGGCCCCCAGGCTGTTAAAGCTGGCGGCCGACAGGTCGACCTCCGACCTCGGGGACTCGGACGGAATTCGGCGGGGAATCAGGTTGAGTATCCCTCCCAGAGAATTGCCGTACCTGGCGTCTCCGATTCCCTTGACGACCTCCACCCGGTCCACGTCCGTGAGGGGAATCATGGTGAAGTCGATGAAATACCCGCCGGCGGCGCCCGACGTATTGAGGAGGCGGCCATCGCGGAGGACCTTGATCCGCCGGCCGCTCAAACCCCGGATCTTTATGGAATCGTCGTCCATGGCCGTGCCCACTTCCTGGATCCTCTGGACATTGATCCCGGCCTGCCTTTCCAGGGCGGTATCGATGGTGGTGCCGATAGACATCGGAAAAAGCTCCGGCTTGACGACGGTCATGTTGGGGATCTCGACGTCGCGCATCTTTTCGATAACGTCGATGACAATCTCATCCAGTTGGAAGAGTTTGGTCTCCTCTTTCTCGGAGGTTTTCTGTTGTTCGTCGGGTTTTTTCTTCTTGTCCTGTTTTTCCTGGTCCGAATGGGTCCATCCGAAAGCGGCCAGGAAGAAAAAGGCCATTGCGCCGCTCAACAGCTTCTTCCTACACATAGCCGTCTCCTTCCTCTATTATGTTTCTTGCCCCGGGCGCGCCCCAGGGTGTTGGCTATAATTATAGCATATTCTATTCCCGAAACGATTCTCGGCTGGGCCTGCCGCTAGCCGGCGCACACCTGTTCGTCTTGTCGGTCATAGGAGCGCATCACAGCCGGGCTTTCTCGGGCGGAGCTTCCCATCTGAGGAGATGAGTGGAATCGATCGTGATGCCGAGCCAGCGCTCGAGCGTCTGGACGACCAGTTCCTTTTGGTCCAGGTCCCTTATCTTGACGCTATGATTGGCCCCTGGCTGGATAATCTTCAGGACATCCAGTTCGGCTGAGGGCTCGACGGCCGCGGCCGTCCAGGGGTCGATCCCCCCATAAATATAGATGATGCGCTGGCCCTGGGTCTGCAGCCAGGGAATGACGTCCTGCATTACCTCGGGCCGGAAGACCAGGGCCACTCCCCGGGGAGCGAATACGCGATAGTCGGGCAGGGTGACAAACTGCAAGAGATCTTCCACCTGGCTATAGATATAGGGACAGTAGCCTATTTCGGTAAAGGCCTGATAAAAGAGCGGCTGAAAGTAAAGGAAGCCTTGATCTGAATAATAGTAGGGAGAGGATACCGCCACCAGATGATCGAGCGATCGCTGGTCACTGGAATCGGGGGCGGGGATATCGGCGCAATCCGCCTCCCGGCCGTATTGCCAGAAGGCGAACGGATACTCCAGGGCGCAGTATTCGAAGGCCTCCTCTTCGGGGATGATGCCAAAGACATAGCCTTTGCTCTCAGCGTACTGCCTGAAAAGCGGCATCAAGCGGGAGCGGCGGGACAGGACCAGGCGCTGGAAATCAAGGAGTTTCTGGCGGCAATCGGCCGCTCCTACCGTTGTGAAGAAAGGAGAGAACCTGGGGTCATCGGGAAAGGGCATGACCGGCGCGACATAGGAAACGGTCGCCTCCACGTCACCGGGATGGAAGCGGCGGTAGAAGAGGGCGGTCATGCCTCCTTTGCTTCCTCCCGTCGCGATCCATTTCCCTGGAAAGAGGTCTCGCAAGGCTTCTCTGATCCGGTGCTGGTCCTCGGCTGCCTGGCAGATGGTCAGATATTGCCAATCCGGAGGAACCGCGCCGGGAAAGAAGCGATGGACCAGCAGGATCTGGTTGGCCTGGAGCAGGGCAGAGAGCTCCGGCTCTGCATTGTTGCTAATTCCATATCCAGACGTATAAAAGACCATCGGAGCGTCATCGGACCGATGGGAGAGATAGAAACGCTGGTTGAAAGTCCCCGCTGACGGGTTGGCATGGTCCACCGGCTGAGAGATGTCGACCTGGAAGGAGCTGGTGAATCCCGAGAGGGCAGGGAGCTCGACAGCCTGGACTCCAGGCAGCTCCTGCAGCTTTTGAAGCAAGGTCTCAGAAGGAGGAGTCGGCTCTGGCGTTTCATCCGCTTTGCGGGAACAGGAGGCAATAATCAGACTGACAAAAGCTAGCCCGGCCAGGACCCGGCAGAAGAGGTGACGTCCGTGATTGAGGCTTTTCTCTTTCATCGGCCTGCCGATTCGACCATCCTGAGTTCTCTCATTTCATTTATACCAGATTACGCCCATAAAATGGAGTCGCCTGCTATCTGAGCCGAGATTGGGAAGCATCTAAAAATCCTTGATCATTAGATAGGGGGCAGGGAGCCGACCTCTGCCCCCGCGCCCCGGGGAACCAGTCCCGTCGGTTCCCCCCATCGCGACGATGGGTCCCCCCTCCGCTACGGGGGCTCTAGGTCGGCTCCCTGTCCCCTATCCAGTCTCAGAAAAGGAGCTGCTTACCCGGGATTGACAAGACGATGCCCTGTGCTAGAATAAAATCAGAGTCAGGCAGAAGAGGATAAAAAAGGCGGCCCTCGCGGCTTTGTTCATGTTCGGCTCCGCATGCACCGACTCCTTTTCGCCCGACCATCCATCGCTAAAAGGCCTCCTTGCCGCTCCCGAAGAAATCACGCCGGACGGCCGGAGACTTACGCTGGAAACGTCTCTCTGGCGTAACTTGATGCCCGGAATAGGCCAGGAAAAGCGCCCGCTCTTAGCCCTCATCCGGGTGACAGCCGTCGACAAGCAGTCTTTTCCCTCAACCGTCGACGCAGACCGCTTGTGGATAGTCTACCAGGGTGCCATATGGGAAAAAGAGCTTTCCGAAACCATATATGAAAGCCCGTATCAACTCTCCAAGATGGCCAGAGAGGGGCCGGAATGGGGTCCCTCCGCATATGTGGATGTCATCGTGAGGATTGTCCACATCAGCGGGAAGAGATACCTGTTGCGGGCTTCCCATCAGTTCATCGGCGCCGCCGTCTAAAGAACCCCTTCAGTCTGCCCGTTCATCTCACCGCCGGATTCCGACTTGAAAAGAGACTCTTTTTTGTTTAGAGTTCCCCTCAGGAGGAGGAAATGAAAAAGAGCCTGATTGTTGTTTTCATCCTAATAATGGCAGTCTCCCTCCCTTCTCAGGAACGAGGGACGAGGCCGGCCCATACTTATTCGATCGTGGCCATCGATAGGGAAACGGGCCAACTGGGTGCGGCGGTGCAATCCCACTGGTTCTCGGTCGGTTCGAGCGTCATCTGGGCTGAAGCGGGAGTCGGGGCGATCTGTACCCAGTCCTTCATCGAAGCGTCGTACGGTCCGCTCGGGCTCGAACTCATGCGGGCGGGAAAGACGGCCGAAGAAGCTCTGGCGGGGCTCCTCAGGGCCGACCAGTTCGAGGCCGTCCGCCAAGTCGCCATGATCGATGGACAAGGCCGGGTGGCCGCCCATACGGGAAAAAGCTGTATTCCTGATGCCGGGCATATCGTCGGCGACGGATATAGCTGCCAAGCCAACCTGATGCTCAAGGATACAGTCTGGAACGCTATGTCAAAGGCTTTTGAGAACACCAAGGGCGAGCTCGTCGACCGGCTTATGGCCGCGCTCGAAGCAGCCCAGAACGAAGGCGGCGATATCCGGGGCAAGCAGTCCGCAGCTATCATCGTCGTCAAGGGCAAGAGTTCCGGGGCTTGGTGGAAGGACAGGATCTATGACCTCAGGGTCGAGGACCATCCCGCCCCTCTCGTCGAACTGAAAAGGCTCATCCGGATGAACAAAGCCTACAACTTCATGAATAGAGGGGATGAACTCCTGACCGAGAACAAGGTCGAGGAGGCCATGAAGTCTTACACCCGGGCGATGGAGATGTACCCGGATAACGCCGAGATGGTCTTCTGGCCGGCGGTCACGCTAGCTTCCACGGGAAAAGTAGAAGAGAGCCTGCCCTTATTCAAGAAGGTGTTTGCTATGGACCAGAATTGGGCAGTCTTAGTGCCTCGACTGCCGAAGGTCGGTCAGCTCCCTGAGGACAAAACACTGATCAAGAAGATTTTGGCCCAAGCCCCAAAAAAGCAATAGCCGTCTTTCATCCTATTTGAAAAAAGAACAATCCTATTAGGAGCTAGAGAAGGAGGTCAGATGTCAAAAGCATCCCCGGGCAAAGTGAACCGGAGGGAATTTTTAAAAATTGGGGCAGCGGCCGGCCTTGGAACCGCCTTGGGAAAATCAGCCCTGGCTCTTCGCAAAACCAGCGCCCCGCAGGGCATAGGGTCCGCCGGGGATACCTTGGTCGAATTCAAGGTCCCCCCGATCGATCCGGTCCGCGTCGGCTTCGTCGGTGTTGGCGGCATGGGCTCCGCCCACGTCCGTAATTTTCTCAAGATCGACGGTGTCGAGATCAAGGCCGTCTGCGATATCGTCGAGGATAAGGTCGCCCGCATCCAGAGCTGGTGTGAGGAGGCCGGGCGGCCCCGGCCGGAAAGCTATTCGCGCGGCGAGCGCGACTTTGAGCGCCTCTGTGACCGCGGCGACCTCGACCTCGTTTTCACGGCCACGCCATGGGAATGGCATGTGCCTGTCTGCCTGGCCGCCATGAAAGCGGGCAAGCACGCCGCCACCGAAGTCCCCGCGGCCTATACGACCGACGATTGTTGGGCGCTCGTCGAGACGGCCGAGAGAACACGCCGTCACTGCATCATGATGGAGAACTGCTGCTACGACCGTCCTGAGATGCTCTGCTTAAACCTGGTCAAGAAGGGGCTCCTCGGCGAGGTCTTCCATGCCGAAGCGGGCTATCTCCATGACCTCCGCGGCGTCAAGTTCAGCGGCCAGGGAGAGGCCCTATGGCGGCCGCAGCACTCAATCAAGCGAAACGGGAACCTCTATCCTACCCATGGGCTGGGCCCGGTCAGTCAGTGCCTGGATATCAACCGTGGTGACCGCTTCGACTATCTCGTTTCGTTGAGCAGCAAATCCATGGGACTCAATCTATACTGTGCTAAGAAATTCGGGCCGGACAGCGCCCAAGCCAGGCAAAAATACGCTCTCGGCGACGTCAACGTCTCGCTCATCCGGACGGCCAACGCCAAGGTCATCACCCTTTACCACGACACCTCATCCCCTCGCCCCTACAGCCGCATACACATCGTCCAGGGGACGCAGGGGATCTTCGAGAAATACCCGGACCGCGTCTACATCGAAGGTCGGAGTCCCGCGGACGAATGGGAGGTTCTTGACAGCTATTATATCGAACACGACCATCCCGTCTGGAAGAGGCTCGAAGAGAGATCGAAAGGAGCCGGGCACGGAGGGATGGACTTTATCGAGGATTTTCGTCTTGTCGAAGCCCTTCGCCGGGGTCAACCCCTCGACATGGATGTCTATGACGCCGCCGCTTGGAGCGTCGTTACCCCGCTCAGCGAGAGATCGGTTGCCAAGCGCGGCCGTCCGATGGACTTCCCCGATTTTACGCGAGGGCGCTGGAAAGAGCGACGGACTCTCCACGTCATGGAGGTCATCTGAGCACGAGCTTGCGCCCGTTCCAGTCGAGGATCTTCATTTTCATTCCGTAAACGCTCTCCAGCAGCGGCTCCTGGAAGATGTCCTCCGGCTTGCCCCAGGCGACCACCTCCCCGCCCTTCATGAAGACCATGGAATCCGCATACTGGACCGCCATCTCCAGGCTGTGCAAGGTCACCAGGATAGTCTTTCGTTTTTCGACCGCCAGTTTCCTGACCAACTGCAGGACCTCGGTCTCGTGCTTGGGGTCGAGAAATGTGGTCGGCTCGTCCATCAGCAGGACCGCTGATTTCTGGGCCAGCGCCCGGGCAATCAGGACGAGCCTCCGCTCGCCGCTGCTGAGCTCGCTGATCGGCCGGCCGGCATAATCGCTCAGACCGACAAATTCGAGGGCCTCTTCTGCGACCTTGACATCGTCCTGCGACGGCAGGCCGAAGGGCGAGATATAAGCCGCCCGCCCCATCAAGACAAAATCGGCGACCTGGTAGTTGAACACCGTATCATGCTCCTGGGGGACATAGCCGATGAGCCGGGCCCGCTCCTGGCTTTTTAAAGACACGACGTCCTGACCGTCTATGAACAGCGAACCCCTCGAGGACGGCAGGACGGCTCCGATGCATTTCAGAAACGTCGTTTTTCCGGCGCCGTTCGGCCCGACGATGGCGGTCACTTCGGCGCTCTCGAGATTGAGCTCCTTGACCTGGAGGGTGAAATTTCTATAGCTGAAAGACAGGTTCTTAACGCGTACGCTCAAAGCCAGACCTTCTTTGTTTTTTTCAGCAAGATGAGGAAGACCGGGATCCCGACCAGGCTGGTGAAGATGCCGACAGGAATCTCGAACGCGGAGACCCCCCGGATGATATCGTCGGCCACCAGCATGATGCTCGCCCCCATGGCGGCAGACATCGGGATGACCAGCCGGTTATCCGCCCCGAACATCAGCCGGACGAAATGGGGCACGATGAATCCCACCCAGCCAATGATCCCGACTATCGAGGTGCCCGCTGCCGTAATCAGGGTCGCGGCCCCGATGACCAGCCATTTCTCCCGGCGGACGTTGACGCCGAGAGAGCGGGCCTCTTCATCGTTCATCGATAGAACATTCAGGCGCCAGCGGAGGAGGAACAGGAGGATGAGCCCGGCGGCGATGAGCGGCAGGGAGATGGCCAGATCCTTCCAGGAGGCCAGAGACAGACTGCCCATCAACCAGAAGAAAAGGGCTTGGAGGACGTACGGGCTGGCGAAGAATTCGACCAGGGACAGAAGCGCCGAAAAGAAGGCGGTCACGATGATCCCGGTGAGCAAGAGCGAAATGAAATGAGACTCGGCCTGGCCGGAGATCAGCAGAACCACCCCGACCGCGATCACCGCGAAAACGAAAGCGGCGATCTGGGGAGGAAACGCACGCCCCAGGAAAACCAGGGAAAGAGCGGCCCCGAAAGCCGCTCCGGAGGAGATGCCGAGGATGTATTCATTGACCAGGGGGTTCTTGAAAAGCGCCTGCAGAGAAGCCCCGGATACAGACAAAGCGGCGCCGATGGCCATGGCTAGAAGAAGACGGGGAAGGCGGATACGGAGCAGGATATCGCGATAAGCATCCGGCACCTCCGGATGGGAAGCGGGGGAAAAGAGCGAGACTACGGTCTTATAAAGTCCTCCCGGAGAGATCGCATAGCTGCCGATGCTCAAAGAGATAATAAAGAGGAGAAGCGGCAAGGCCAGGAAGAAAACGCGCCAGGCCTTTCCTCGCCTAAGAATGTGTCCAGTCATCGAAATCCAGGGTTTTTAGCAGAATCGAAAATATGTCTTTTTTGCGGTAAAACGTCTCGAAAATAGTATTGCCCTCTTTCTCGAGGTCGATGCCGCCGAATTTTTCGGGGTGAAACAACCGGGCCAGGTAGAGCGTCTCGGCCAGCACTCCAGCCGGGTCCCACCAGTACCAGAAACCGAACGTGTAATATACTTTTTTCGACCGGATTGCCCTTACCGACCGAAGCCTCTTGTCGCCGCTCACTCCCTCTACGGTGACCTGCCTTTCTCCGGGGGGATAATTTCCGTGGATGAGGATGATCTCCGGGTCCCACTTGAGGATCTGCTCGATGTTCACGATTGTCCCGATGGCTCCCGAATAGGAAGGCAGGAGATTCTCGGCGACATTCCTCCCGCCGGCCCTGTTGACGGGCTCGTAATAAACTGGGGTGCGGACCAGGGAAGACCAGAAAGAAAGATAGACACGCGGCCTCTGGGACTCGTCCAGGGGACCGATAGCGTCGGTAATGAACTGGATCTTCTTGCGAAAATAGCGGACGAGCTCCCCGGCCCGTTCCTCCAGGCCGGTCAAAGCCCCGACGAGCTCTATCTCCTCCAGGAGTTTTTCGTATCGTCCCATGGAAGCGAGCGCCGCTACAGGGATACCGAGGCTTCGTTCGATGGAATCCGGCACCTGCTGCTCGGTCGGCGAGCAGAAAATGACGTCCGGGTCGAGCCGGATAATCATCTCTTTGTTGACGCTCTCATCAGGCTGAGAGACAACGGGAAGATCCGCTCCTTCGGGGAAGACGATCTTGAATTGATGGTCGCTACGCTTGACGAAATAGTCCAGCCCCACTAAGCGCTCCCCTGCCCCCAGGGCGACGAGGATCCGGGTGATCTCGGGCTGGAGAGAGAGGATTCGGTCCGCTCGCGGAGGAAGGGTCACTTTTCGCCCGAGGGTGTCCTTGAGATCCGTTTTTTGGCTTTGCCAAGGCGCCCCCCCCGAAGAAATGGCCGCTGCAAATAAAATCGTCAGAACAAGGCCTCGGTGTCTAAACGCATTCGGCGAACCTCTGGGACGTTCTTTATTCATCGGTTAACGACAGAACAACGCATCATTATAGGGGATTCGGGGCAAAACTTAAACGTCCCCTCATCTTCCATTCTTCCCTTCCCTCTTCGGTTTCTCTTTAGAAACGCGGAATCGAAAGGCCGCCGGGAGCGGGAAGAACTACAAAAAAAGGAGCCGGCCGAATGAATCGGGACGATGAAAATCCGGACTGTCCGACTCCACCCGGCTCCAGGCGCCGTAATGGGGGATCTCCGTTTCATCGCCGCATTTGTAGAAATTCGCCCGGGCGATGTGGCCCGAAAAGATTCTGCTCCCGTAATGCTTTTCAAACAGGCCGAGCGGCAGCTGGTAGGCCAAGGTCCAAAAATCGGCCCCGTGCTCCCCTTCAACAGGCCGGCTAACCGAGGAAGCAACTTGAAAACTCTCGATGTCTTCGCGGGCTATGGCCGTCCTCTGCGCCCGGTCAGGGCCGATGGCGATAAGCGCCGTACCTAAAGCGTTCGTCTCAAGATTGATATACCCGATTCCCTTTTCCGGGAAGGGGTCAATGAACAGTTCGACACAGCTGTCTTTGTAAACAGGGTCCTGGAATCTGGTGAACCGGGCCCTTATCCTGGACTCGAACACCTTGAAAAAGAGATAGAGGGAGCTCCGGCTGTAGCAGGCGCGGATTTCGACCCGGGGGCGGTAGCCGTTGTCGAGCCAGAGGTAGTCGTCGATCGTTGCAACCGGGAGGGCATTCCAGAAGAAGAGCTCTCCGGGAACGGAGAAATCCCGGTCGATTCCGGCGACTCGATATTCAGGCGATTCTTTCACCGGTCTTTAAAAAATTCCGGCAGGGCAAAAGCTGCGCGATGGACTTCCAAGTTATAGTATCTCAGTTTTTTCGGCGGACGCCGGCGCAACGGCCGCAAGGGATCAATCCGCTCGGAAAGAAAAACATAGCTCCACAGTCCCCCCGGATAGGTCGGTACCGGCCCGAGATAGTAGCGGGCAGACTTGAAGAGCGCCCTGAGAAAGAGCCGCTTTTTGTTTAGATGTTCAAGGTGAAAAAATGGAGCGCCCGCCTGGGCGGCAATCGCCCCTCCCGGCCGGAGGCGCCTCTTCAGCGCCGCGAAAAAGCTCTTCTGGTGGAGGATGGCCGAGGGCCCCACGGGATCGGAGGAATCCACGATAATGACATCAAAGAGGCGGTCAGTCTCGCGGATGTAGCGATTCCCGTCGGCCACTGCGACCTCCACCCGGGGGTCCCCGAACGAGACCGCCAGCCCGGGAAATCTCTCCCGGCAGACTTCTATCACCCGTTCGTCGATCTCCACCAGCACGGCGCTCCTCACGGAGTAACGAAGGACCTCACGGAGCGCTCCACCGTCCCCGCCGCCGATAATCAGGATATCCTTCGGACTTGGGTGGGACATCATGGCCGGGTGAACGAGCATTTCGTGATAGAAGAAT
>CAYOZW010000039.1:0-19839 GCA_964408495.1 uncultured Eubacteriales bacterium | reverse complement strand
TATGGGGAGATGCCCCGCGGCTTCTCTGGTCAGGCCGCTGACGGCCTCAAGATCCAGGTTGACTTTTGACCCCCGAATCATTATCTATTATTGCCCCTTTGGGAAGCTCGGCCGGATAAATCCGGCCTCCGAGATAAGGCAGATGAAACACAGATCGCCGACTCGCCTCAGGATCCTCTGGCCGGGGAAGACCAGGAAGCGGGAGTGGCGGGCCCTCGAGGAATTCTACCTGGCGAGGATCCGCCAGCTCGTTCCCTGCGAGCTGGTCGAGGCCAGGGAGGCCAAAGGGCTGAAGGACCGGGAGGCCGAAAAAATCAAAAAAATCGAAGCGAAAAGCCTTGAAAAACACCTGGGCGATGATTATATTATTGGCCTCTTTGACCGAGGAAAAGAAATGAGTTCTGAAGACCTGGCGCGATTTCTCGGCGGGCGGCTTTCCTGCCCGAGCCCGACGGCCTTCGTCGTCGGGGGGTTCGCCGGCCTGGCGGCGGACCTTTTGGACAAAGCCGACTTCCGTCTCTCCCTTTCCAGAATGACATTCTCTCATGAGCTCTGTCGTGTCGTTTTGCTGGAGCAGGTCTACCGCGCCCTGACCATCCTCAAGGGCAAAAACTACGCCAAGTAAAGGGGAATAGATTGACCAAAAGAGAAAAACAGGTTTATCAGAAGACGCTCCTCGCGCAGAAAGAGAAAATTGTCAAGAAGCTGAGCCAGTTGAGCACCGAAAGCAAAGAGGTTGAAACGGACATTGCCCAGGACCTTGTCGACAAGGCCGAAAGTTCCTACACCAAGGAATTCCTGTTAAGCCTTTCCGACTCCGAAAGGGAACAGCTTCGCTTGATCGATGACGCCCTGCGCCGGCTTCCCACCAAGGAATTCGGGATTTGTCAGATGTGCGCCAAGGATATCGGCAAGAAACGGCTGGCCGCCCTGCCCTGGACGCCCTACTGCATAGACTGTCAGCAGAAAAAAGAAGAATCGATTTGACGTCGCTCCGGGCCCGGCTCTCCCTCTTGGGGAAGCTGGGCGGGCTCCTTCTCTTTCCTTCTTTCTGCGAGGTTTGCCGGACACTCCTGGTCGGACCGGGCGAGAGGGTCGTCTGCCAAGACTGCTTGGACGGCTTGAAGATGACACATTCTCCCTTCTGCCTCTGTTGTGGGCGATTTTTTGACGGCTCCGGAGAAATCCATCTTTGCGCCGCCTGCTTGGAGAGGAGGCCGTCTTTCGCCAGGCATCGCTCCGTGGCCAGGTATGAAGGCGTGGTCAAAGACATCATCCTGGCTTATAAGTACAGGGGTTTCGAAGTCCTTGCCGGAGCCTTGGGGGATTTCATCATCCGGAACCTCGGCCGGGAGGAAGGCCTTTGGTCGGACCTGGAGGCAATCGTCCCCGTGCCGCTTCATCCCGCCAAAGAGAGGAAAAGAGGTTTCAATCAGGCCCGGCTTCTGGCCAGGAAGCTGTCTCAATGGGCCAACGTCCCTCTCGTCAATAGACACCTGGTCAAGGTCAGGCCCACGCCCGCCCAGACATCCCTGGAGGCGAGGGCAAGAGAGCTAAACCTGAGGGCAGCCTTCCGGGTCAGAAAACCGGCCGGACTCGCCGGGAAGGTTGTGCTCCTCGTGGACGATGTCTACACGACCGGGTCGACGCTTGGCGAATGCAGCAGAGCGCTGCGCCGGGCGGGAGTCAAAGAGGTCCGGGCGGTGACTCTCGCTCATGCCTGAGGCAAAATAAAAAAGCCGGAAGCCTCACGGGCTTCCGGCTTTTCTTCCCTTTCAGATAGGCCTTTAGACCGGTTATTTCTTAGATGTCTCTTCGCTCTTTGGCTTGAGGATCTTGACCTTCCGGGGTTGAAGTTCCGGCTTCTTGGGCATGGTAATCTTCAGCACGCCGTTCTCGTGCTCGGCCTGGATTTTGTCCTGGTCGATGTGGTTGGGCAGGGTAAAGGACCGATAGAAGGAGCCGTAGGCGCGCTCGATGCGGTGATAATTTTCTTCCCGGGTCTCTTTCTCCAGCTTTCTCTCGCCGTGAATGATCAGGGTGTTGTCCTCGATCTTGATGTTGACGTCTTTTTCGTTGATGCCGGGAATTTCAGCCGTCAGGACGAGCTCTTTCTCGTCTTCATAGATATCTACCGCGGGAGCCCAGCTGCTGGAAATCATATCTTTCTCTTCCGTACGGGCGGTCGAAACGGCATCCTCGAATAGCCGGTTCATCCTGTCCCTCAAAGTGACCAGATCCCTGAAGGGATCCCATCTAATTATAGCCATTTTTAACCTCCTGTGTTGGCCTTGTAGTCAAAAATAATATAATATATTAGTATGATATTGTCAAGTATATATATAAAATATATAGCATATATCAGTTGAATTTATATCTTTATTATTATGGACAATTTGACAAAGAGGGGCCGTCTAAATTCCTTTTTGCCCCTGCTTTTTTCGTTGGCGCCCATGAATCAAGACGGTCGCTTCCCCTTTGAGCGTTCTTTTCCCGATGTCCAACCGTAGCCGGCCCAAGGGCCCCCTGATGAACTCTTCGTGAACCTTGGTCAGTTCCCTGGCGACCACCGTTTCCCGGTCGCCCAGGATTTCTTCGGCCAGCGCTAGAAAGCCGGTCATCCTCCGAATCGGTAGGTAGAAAATAAGGGTGGCCTCTTCCTCCCTAAGGGAAAGCAAAAGCTTGCGTGTCTTCTCTTCCTTTGGCGGCGGGAAGCCTAGAAACAGGAAGCGGTGAGTTGGCAGACCGGAAGCCGAAAGCGCGGCGATGACCGCAGATGGACCGGGCAGGGGAATCACCTTTATGCCCGCTTTGATCGCGTCCCGGATGAGCGGGTAGCCTGGGTCCGAAATTCCCGGAGTTCCCGAATCCGAGACCAGGCCGATATCTTTGCCCTCCTTGAGGAGGGCCAGGATATGAGGGATTTTTTGTCCTTCCTTCGGCTGATAGTAACTGATCAGCTTTTTCCGGACCTTATAGCGGGCGAGGAGCTTGACGGTCTGACGCGTGTCCTCACAGGCGATCGCCTCGACCTCGCGGATGACCCGGAGTGCGCGGAAGGAAAGATCTTCGAGATTGCCGGTCGGCGTTGCGATGACAAAAAGGCGGCCCCGGCCAGCCTCTCCCGGCTCCTTATTTTCCATGGATCATTTGGCCCGGTCGTAGGGATAGAGGAAGTCATGGCCGACCGTCCGGCCTGAGATCTTGGCGATCGGCGGCATCCTCCGCTTGAACTCCGAGCCGGCGATCAGGGCCTCGACCTTTCGGACGGCCTCTTTATTGAAGCCGGAGGCGATTACCTCATCTCCCGTCTTTCTTTCATCGACGAGCTCGTAGAGGATCTTGTCGAGCTCGGCGTAGGTCAGGCCGATTTCTCCCTCATCCGTCTGGCCGGGCCAAAGGCAGGCGGAGGGAGCCTTCTTGATGATCCGCAAGGGCAGCCGCAGATGCGCCGCCAGGGAACAGACCTGGGTTTTATAGAGGTCGCCGAGAGGGTTGAGGGCGCAGGCAATGTCTCCGTGGATCGTCCCGTACCCGAGAAGCAGTTCGGTCTTGTTGCTTGTCCCCAGAATAAGGGCCTTTTCGAGGGCGGACTGATCGTATAGGATTGACATCCGTTCCCGAGCCATCTTGTTGCCTACCCGAACCCTGTTCTTTGCCGGGTAGCGCGAAAAGTAGGCATCTACCATCGGCGAGATGTCGATCATCCTCGTCCGGAGGCCGAGCGTCTTAGCCACCGCCCGCGCGTCCTTCACATCTTGGCTAGAGGTGTCTTTGTACGGCAGGATCATTCCGAGAACCCGTTGAGGTCCCAGCGACCTGGCTGCCAGGGCGGCGCATACCGAAGAGTCCAGGCCGCCCGAGAGGCCGATGATGCCCCGTTTGAAGCCAAGCTTGTGAAGCTCTTCCCGGATGAACGCGCAGAGGACCTTTTCTACGAAGGGGGCATTAATCCTCATCGTCGCGGACGATCCTTTCGAGGGCATGAAGGATGATCTCCGGCTGGTCGTCTCTTTTGAATGTCCATTTCTTGCGGGCCGAGCGGATGTCCTCGAGACAGAGATCGGCGATGACCAGTTCTTCATCGACCTCCGCCGCCTTGGCCAGCCGGCGGCCGGCGGGGCTGAAGATAAACGACCCTCCGGCGAACGTCTTGCCGTCCTCGACGCCCACCCTGTTGCAGTAGAGTACGAAAACTGTGGAGAAGAAGGAAATCGTCTCGCCCATGAGTTCCCACATCCGGCTGGTGGCGAAATGATTCCCTCCGGCCACCCCTCTCCCCGGGGCGGCGCTGACGACAATGATGAGATCCGCCCCGTCGGCGAAGAGAAGATATCCGGCGGCGTAGCTCAGGAAATCCCGGCAGATCAGAAGTCCGACCTTTCCGAAAGACGTGGCAAAAGTGCGGAAGTGGCGGCCCCGGGCAAAGAATTTCGCCTCCTCGAACATCCCCCCCGTCGGCAGGAAGACCTTACGGTGGAGGTGGGCGATCTTTCCGCCGGCGAGGTAGGCGGCCGAGTTGTAAAACACTCCCCTTTCTTTTTCCTCCAGGAAACCGGCGACGATGTCGATCGACCGGCTGGCCGCGACGAGCTTCCGAAAGAGAGGATGCCGGGCCGGCTTGATGGCCATTTCCGGGACGAGGTCCATCAGGGTGTAGCCGGTCAGGCTCAACTCAGGGAAGATGATTATCTCAGCTTTCCTTCGACGGGCTTTTTCAATGAATTTGAGGTGAAGGTCCAGGTTTTCCCGGATGTCGCCGAACCGGGGAGAGATCTGTGCCAGGGCTGCTTTCACAGCAGAGAAATTATCACAAATGGAGGGGAATGAAAAGGACCGGGGAATGGGCTTTGAAAAACGAGCGGCCTTGGAGTAAAATATGGCTAGGTCAGGCATGAATCACATTGGCCTCTTTCTCCGGAAGATCCACTTCAACAAACTCAGCGGACAGCTTTTTTTCAAGCGCGGCTCCGTCCAGAAGCAGCTTCACTTCCGGGAGGGTGAGCTGGTCCAGGCCAAGACAAATGTCACCGAGGAAAGGCTCGGGGAGATCATGTTCAAGCTGGGCAAGATCTCCAGCGAGGCCCATTCCCAGCTGGAGAGATACATCACGCCGGATCAAGCCATCGGCAAGACCCTTTCCCAAGAGGGAATGATTTCCAAGCGCAGCGTCGATGACGGTCTGGCCTATCAGATAAAAGAGATCGCCTTGAGCCTCTTCCCTCATTTTGACGGCGAGATCGTCTTCCAGGAAAAGCCCGCGGTCGAGGAAGAGGACCTGCTCTCCCGAGTCAATGTCCCTTACCTCATCGAGGACGGCGTTCGTCGGATGGGCTTCCATTCCGCGCTGCAGAAGTACCTGGAAAAGAAAGCTCCGTACCTCAAGAGCAAGACCTTCTTATCGCTCCTGACCGAAGAGGAAAAGGAGATGCTGGACAAGGTCAAAGAGGGCAAAGAAAGTGAAGTCCTCTTGCGGTCGCTCAAATATAATCGGGAGTTCTTCTGGAAAAGCCTCTACCTCTTCTACTGTCTGAACCTCATCGACTTCAGGGACAAGGACCAGATCCGAACGGAAGAGGCCGGAGAAAAGGATAGTGAGGTCGATAAGGCCCGCTCTCAGGCGCAATTGGAGGAGGTCCTGGCCTTCAAGGAAAAGCTCCCGACCTCCGACTATTACCAGATCCTGGGGTCGACCAAAAACGCCTCCGACGAGGACATTAAGAAGGCCTATTTTCTCCTCGCCCGGAAGTTCCATCCCGACCGCTTCTCCAGCTCCCTTTCCCCTCAAAACCGGGCTCTCGTTGAGGATGTCTTCGACAGCATCACCAAGGCCTACCGCACCCTGTCCAACGAGGCGTTGAGGAAGGGCTATGACCTCAAGGCTCCAGCCTTCGGCGCCCGCCCCGGCGAGAGCGGACGGGACAGTTTGAAAAAAGCCGACCACAAGTTCCGTCAGGCCAAGACGCTCCACAGCCAGGGGCGGTACGAGGACGCCATCATCGTTCTGGAGGAAGTGATCAGGCTGGACAGAACAAAAGGGGGCTATTTCCTGTTGCTGGCTATGTCCGAGGCGAAGATCCCTTCGATGCGACGGAAGGCGGAAATGGATTTCCTGAAGGCGATCGAACTTGAGCCCTGGAATCCCGAATGCTATGTCGGCCTGGGAGTGTTATACAGACAGGAAGGGATGACCCTAAAAGCGACCAGACTGTTCCAGAAGGCTTTGGAATACGACGATGAACATGAGATCGCCCGGAAGGAAATGGAGGCCCTCAAGGGCGGAGAAAAGAAAACATGGCTCGAAGGTCTCTTCTCGAAGAGTTTCTTCGGGACAAAAAAGAAATAAATCGCCCGCCTATCCCCCGATAAGCTTCAGGAATTCTTCCTCGTCCAAAATGGCGACTCCCAGCTCCCGGGCGTCGGCAAGCTTGGAACCCGGCGATTCTCCGACGACGAGGTAATCCGTCTTGCTCGAGACGGCTGAGGTCACCTTCCCGCCTCGTTGCTCAATCCGTTCTTTCGCTTCATCGCGCCCCCATTTCTCCAGCGTCCCGGTGAGGACGAACGTCTTGCCCGCCAGGAGTTTTGGCCCGCCTTTCTTGGCCTCTGATTTGAAGTCGAGGCCGGCCTCCTTGAGCCTTCGCAGGAGGCTGATGTTCTCCGGCTGGCTGAAGAAAAAAACGATGCTTTCGGCGACTGTGGGGCCGATATCCTCGACCTGGATGAGGTCCTCGGTCGTAGCGGCCTCCAGGGCGTCGAGCGTCGCGAAATGCTCGGCTAGAGTCCGGGCCAATCGTTCTCCCACATGCCGGATACCGAGGGCGAAGACAAAAGCTGCAAGGTCTCGTTTCTTCGAGTTCTCGATTTCAGCGAGGAGGTTTCGGGAGCTCTTCGGCCCCATCCTTTCCAAACTCACCAAGTCGTCATAACGGAGCGAGTAAATGTCGGGGATGGCCCGGACGAGCTTCTTCTCGATGAGTTGATCGACCAGCGCTTCACCCAACCCCTCGATATTCATGGCCCGCCGCCAGGAAAAATGGAGCAGTGATTCCCTCAGTTTGGCCGGGCAGGAAGGGTTCGTGCAGCGGGAGATGACCTCTCCCTCGGGCCGGAAGGCGGCCGATTTACAGACCGGGCAGCGCTTGGGAAAGACGAATTTCTTCTCTTTCCCCGTGCGCCTTTCCTTCATCGCCGCCACGACCCGGGGGATGACGTCGCCGCTTCGCTCGATCAGGACCCAGTCGCCAACCCGGATGTCCTTGCGTTCTATCTCGTCCTCATTGTGGAGCGTGGAACGGGTGATGGTCGTCCCCGAGAGCTTGACCGGCTCGAGCACGGCCACGGGCGTCAGCGCGCCGGTCCGGCCGACTTGGACACGGATCTCCCTGATCCGGGTCGTGGCCTGGCGGGCCGGGAACTTGAAGGAAATCGCCCAACGGGGTGATTTGGCCGTCGTCCCTAAATCCGCCCTTTGTTCCACCGAGTTGACCTTGATGACGATCCCGTCGACATCGTAGTCGAGCTCGTCCCGCTTCTCCCGCCATTCCTCCCAGAAATCGATGACCTCCTGGAGCGTCCGGCAATACCGGGAGTTGGGGTTGGTCTTGAAATCCAGCTCCCGCAGCTTGGCGAGGCCTTCCCACTGCGTCGGCAACTCCCGTCCGTCGACGTAGATGTAATAAAGGAAGGCGTCGAGGCGGCGGCGGCCGACCTCCTTGGGGTCGAGGAGGCGGATGGACCCCGCGGCGGCGTTGCGGGGATTGGCAAAGGCGGACCGACCCTGGTCCTCCTGCTCGCGGTTGATCCTGCGGAAGGACTCGAAGGGAAGATAGACCTCTCCCCGCACTTCGATGTCTCTCCGGTCTCCGATGGCCAGCGGAAGGCTGCGGATAGTCTTGATGTTGGAGCTGACATCGTCCCCGCGGAAGCCGTCGCCGCGGGTCACCGCCTGGGAGAATTTGCCGTCCCGATAGAGGACGGAGATGCTCAGCCCGTCAATCTTCAACTCGGCGACAAACTCGATCCTTTCTCCGGGGAGGAGCCTCTGGATGCGTTCCTCGAAATCCCGCAGCTCTTCCACGTTGAAGCAGTTGTCCAGGCTGAGCATGGGGAGGCTGTGGGTGACGGTCGGGAAACCTTCGGCTGGCTTCTCCCCGACCCGCTGGGTAGGGGATTCGGGCGTGATCAGATCGGGAAAACGTAGCTCGAGGTCCTGAAGCTCTCTGACCAGGCTGTCGAACTCGGCATCAGAGATCTGGGGATTGTTGTCGACGTAGTATTTCTTTTCGTGGCCGATGATCTTTTCCCGGAGCTTTTGGATCCGCTTTGCAGCTTGCTCGCGGGAAAGAGACTTAGGCACTCTTGGATCCTCCGGGCCGAGGACCTTTATCTTCGAATCTTATTTGATCCCCAATCTCTGCTTCGTGTCTTCCATCAACTTGTTGAACTTGGCGATGGCCATTTTCTGTTCGGACTGGAGCTTCTCGAGCCCCTTATTCTCGATCTCGATCTCGGCCATTAGGGATTCCATCTCGGCCTTCTCGGTGTTATTGAGCTCGTCTTCTTCCTTATTGCCGAACTTGGAGTTATAGGTTTTGGTCAGGCCCTCAATCTTCTTGGCCTTAGCCTGAATCTCAGTCACGGTCTCGTTGTACCTCAGCTCCTTGTTGTTGAGGAAGAAGAGCGTTTCGGCCAGTTGCATGGCCTGTTTGGACTGGGTGGGATAGGTGAAGGCAGCCTCAAGGAGATAGCGGATGGCCTCGTTGGTCACGGCCGCATTGGTCTTGGCATCTTTGGCCATGATGATGCCGATGTTGTAGGCGATCTCTCCGGTCTTTTTCTTGGCGTAGATCTCCTTGAAAAGAGCCAGGGCTTCGGTGTTTTTATTGTTGCGATAGAGGGACTGGGCGTAGATAACGGCGATGGCGTCATCCTTGGTGGCCGTGTAGGCGGCCCCGAAAGCTTTTTCCGCATCGGCATAAGCCTTGGCGTCATAGAGCGTCTTCCCCAGCTTCTTGATGCTGGCCAGGATCTTGGGGTTTTTCAGGATCGTATAAGAAGTGGCATATGAGTCGACGGCGTCCTTGAAGGCCTTGGCCTTTTCTTGAGCCTGTCCGAGGGCGAAATGGCCGGCCCCGATGAACTGATTCCACTGGGCGGGGCTCGCGCCGGAGTCTTCAGCCGCCTTGGCCTTGGCGGCTTTGGCGGCTTCGATCACCTGTTGAGCGTAGCTCTTGGCCTTGTCCAGGTTCTGGCCGTTCTGGCTGTAGAGGGCGGAGAGCTGAACCAGGAGCTGGCATTTGGTCAGGTCGTCGAGGGCGCCCAGGGCGAGCGCCTTTTCGCCGTAACTGATGGCATCAGCGGCGGTTTTACCGGGATAGTCGAGCAGAGACAGGTTGGCATAGGCGAAATTTTCGTATTGGCTCCCCTTGCCGGCGCACTTGGCGACAAAGTCCTTGAGCATTTGGGCCCGTTGGCCCGCAGTCTGCGCCGTCATCGCTTTGACATAAGCATCATCGCATTCGGTCTGGGCGAAAAGCGGCGCGAATAGCAGGGGAACTATGACGAACAGAATCGCGGCTTTCGTTCTCATTGCTAACCTCACCAAAAATTTTTAGCATCATAGCAGGAATGAATTGGACCTGTCAATATAACACCTTCCATATTGTAGCAAAAAGTATGCCAACCTGACCATCGGACTTTGGCCCTATAGCCCAGCCGGGAGAATTCGATTTCATCCGGCCGTCCTCTCTGCTAGAATATCCCCCATGATAGGGCCGGCCGGTTCTCTCCCCAGTCTTTTCCAGAAGACGGTAGAGCGCCCCCTGAGACGTCAGGTCAGCCTGGTCCGCCACTCGAGCTTTCGGATCGGGGGAAGGGCCGACTATTTTTTTGCGGCCCGGTCTTCAGAAGAACTGAAGTCCTGCCTGAGATTCACCCATGAGCGTTCCCTTCGCTACTATGTCATCGGCTCAGGTACAAACATGCTCTTCGCCGACGAAGGCTATCGCGGGCTCATCCTCAAGAACGAAGTCCGGGGGATCCATCGGAAAAAGGGATCTGGACGGATCGGAGTCCTGGCCGGCACTCCGCTGGCCGACCTCGTCTCCTTTGCCCTGGAGGAAGGCTGGTCGGGGCTGGAGTTTGCCGCCGGAATTCCCGGGACGGTCGGTGGAGCCGTTTTCGGCAACGCTGGAGCCTGGGGCCGGGCGATTGGACAGCTTCTCTTGGAGGCGGTACTCCTCGATGGTCAGGGGAAGGAGTTCAGGGTCGGAAATGACTATTTTAGTTTCGGCTATCGGCACTCTGTCCTCAAAAAGAGACATCTGACCATCCTCCAGGTGACTCTGGGGCTCCGCAACGGCGACCGGGGCAGGATCAGGGCGGAGATGGAGGAGAGCCTGGCCAAGCGGAAAGCTCCCTGTCCGTCTCCGAAAATGGCCTATGCCGGGAGCTTTTTCAGGAACCCGATCCTGCCCAACGGAACGAAGATGGCGGCCGGCTACCTCCTCGACAAAGTGGCTGCCAAAGAACTCCGCAAAGGGAGGGCGGCGGTTTACCCCGGTCACGCCAATTTCATCCTCAATTGCGGGGGGGCCAGCGCCGCTGATATTCGGGGCCTTGCCAGGACGATGAAGGCGCGGGTCAAAAAGGAGTTCGGGATCACCCTCGAAGAAGAGATCATTTACCTGCCAGCAGCTTTTTCAATGCCCCGGACTTCCGCGGCTTAAGACCCCTTTTCTCGGCCATCTCCAATCCCACAAGACTCAGCTTTCTGTAAATATCCGTATACTGAGGCCAGCGCTCGAGGGCTTTGAGATGGGCTCTGACCGAGGCGATATCCCCCCTGACCAGGGGACCGCTTAGGGCCGCCGCCGTGTCAAGTTCCTTGACATTATGTAAAGTTCCTTGGACCAGGGGGAAGAGCATTCTAACGGCTTTGTCTTCCGGGATGTGAGCCTCTTCGAGGAGGCGAGCCGCCGCGTCCAGAAGGACGACGAGAAAATTGCTGGCGAAACCGAAGGCGGCGTGGTAGAGAGGCTTGGCCCCTTCCGGGATGACCAGGGCGCGGCCGCCGAGCCGGCGGATAAAAGTCCTCGCCAGGGCCAGGGCATTCGGATCTCCTTCCAGGCCGAAGGAGATGCCCCGGAAATGGCCTGGTGGCGTCGTCTTGCGCGGAAACGATTGGACCGGGTGAAAAGAGGCTGTGGACGCGCCCCTCTTCCGGAGCGGCTCGAGCACCCGCGCAGGCAGAAGGCCGCTGGTATGGAAGACGGTCTTCCCCGACCAGCCGGCGCGGCTCCGGGCCAACCGCGCAGCGACTCCGCCTATGGCTTCGTCGGGAAGGCAGAGGAAGATCACCCGGGCCGTCCGGGCGGCCGCCTCGTTATCGGTCAGCGCGCGGCCCTGGCCGATGATCGCCCGGCTTTCCTCGCCGGAGCTTTTCCGCCGGCAGGTTAGGGCCGTGATCTTGTGGCCTTTTTCGGCCAGAGCCCGTCCGAGAGTGGTCCCCAGACGTCCCGCTCCGATGATGGCGATATCGGTCATGAGAATGTCCGGCGCGGAAAAGGCTGTGGCGCTCAGAGGGTATAGGTTTCGCCGGGCTTCAGGACAATGACTTCGGCTGAGGAGCCGACCTGCCGCTTGAACTCCTGGGGGTCGGCCTGGATGATCGGAAAGGTGTCGTAATGGACAGGGATGACGCGCTTCGTCTGGGTGAATTCGACGGCCTTGACTGCTGAGGGGATGCCCATGGTGTAGCGGTCGCCGATCGGGATGAAGCTCAGGTCGGGCCGGAAGAACTCGGCGACGAGTTTCATATCGTAGGTAAGACCGGTGTCGCCGGCGTGGTAGAGACGCTTTCCGTCCATCTCCACGACCACCCCCGTGGCGCTTCCCTTCTCGGCCGAGTGGTGGGCGACGACCATGTGGATCTTGACGCCCTTGACATCGACCGTCCCGCCGATGTTCATGCCCTCGGCCGTGAGCCCTTCGGCTTGGGCGTCGACGGCGATCTCGTGGATGCCGACCAGGGTTGCGCCTGTCTTCTTAGCCAGGACGAAGGCGTCTCCCAGGTGGTCGCCGTGGTGGTGGGTGACGATCACGACATCGGCTTCCTTGACCTCTTGGGGGGTGGTCGGACAGCAGGGATTGCCGGTGAAAAAAGGGTCGATGAAGAGCGTTTTTGAGCCCTTGATTTTGACGGCCGAATGGCCGAGCCAAGTGATTTCCATGTTGCGCTCCTTGGCCGAGGAAGTCGGCCTATTTTCTTAATCTCTCGATGTTGGCGCCAAGGCGCTTGAGTTTGTCTTCGAGTTTTTCGTAGCCCCGGTCGAGGTGCTCAAGATCGTTGATGACCGTCTCTCCGCCGGCGATCATTCCCGCTAAAATGAGCGAAGCCGAAGCCCGCAGGTCGGTGGCCATCACCTCCGCGCCGGAGAGCGGAGTTTTTCCCCTGACCATGGCCTTATCGCCCAGGAGCTCGATGTTGGCGCCGAGGCGGAGCAGCTCGTTGACATGGGAGAAACGCCGGTCGAAGATGGTCTCGGTGATGATGGACGTGCCGGAGGCCTGGGTCATCAGGACCATGAACTGAGCTTGCATATCGGTCGGAAAACCGGGATAGGGAGAGGTCGTGATGTCCTGGGGTTTGATCTCGGCGCTGCCGAGGACCCGGAGAGTCCGAGGGTCGACTTCTTCGATCCGGGCGCCCGAGACGCGGAGCTTTTCGATGACCGTCGTCAGGTGGCGAGGATTGACATTGGCCAGAGTGATATCGCCCTGGGCCAAGGCGCCGGCGACGAGGAACGTCCCGGCTTCTATCCTGTCGGGGATGATTTCGTGCTTGGCCCCGCCGAGTTCCTTGACTCCGCGGATGCGGACGACCTCTTCTCCGATGCCGTCGATTCGCGCTCCCATCCCCGCTAGGAGCTCTGCGAGGGCAACCACTTCCGGTTCCTGGGCGCAGTTGCGAAGGACGGTCTCGCCCTGGGCCAGGGTGGCGGCCATGAGAAGGTTCTCGGTCCCGCCCACGGTCTTCTTTTCGAACTCGATCTCGGCGCCGTGGAGACGGGTTGCTTCGGCCGTGATGTAGCCGTGCTCGAGGGTGATCGAGGCGCCCAGCCGCTGCATCCCGGCGATGTGGAGATCAATCGGCCGCGACCCGATGGCGCACCCCCCGGGAAGAGCGACGATCGCCCGGCCGTAGCGTGCCAGGAGAGGGCCTAGGACCAGGATGGAGGCCCGCATCGAACGGACCAACTCGTAGGAGGCCTCGGGGGATAGGATCTTCTTGGAGCGGATGGACAGGGCATTGCCCTTGAGTTCATAATCCGCCCCCAGTTCTTCCATCAGGGTCAGGGTTGTGAAGACGTCCTTCACCCGGGGGATGTTCTGGAGATTGAGGCGCTCCTCGGTCAGGAGGGAGGCAACGATGGCCGGGAGGACGGCGTTCTTGGAGCCGCTGATCCTGACCTTTCCCTTTAGCCGGAGTGATTGATCGCCGAGGATCCTGATTTTTTCCATGCAGGATGATTTTAGAATATGGGGTGGGGAAATTCAAGGACAGAGCAACAAGCATTTCTAAAGAGAAGCACTTATCGGCTCCGGAAGCCGCCCTCTGCTAATTACAGGGAGGCGAGGGCCTGGTCGAGGTCGGCGATGATATCGGCCGGGTCTTCGGCGCCGACGCACAGCCTGATAAGCTGAGGGGGGACGTCGGCCATCTCTCGCGCCTCCTCGCCCTGCTGTTGGTGCGTCGAAATGGCCGGGATGGTGGCCACGCTTTTGATTCTCCCGAGGTCGGTGGCCCGGAAGATGATCTTGAAATGATCGAAAACCTTGCGCGCGTTCTTGGGAGGTCCGTCCACCCGGAAGCTCATCAGGTGACCGTAGCGGTTCACTTCGTTGCCCGTCCCATCATCCGAATCCACCAGCTTCATATACCTTTTGGCCAGGGCGTGAAGGTGGTAGCTTGGCAGGCCAAGGTAATCGACCTGGTAAACTCGCGCGTGTTTTTCCAGGAACTCAGCAACCGCCTGGCAATTCCGGCTGACCAGATCCATGCGGGAGCGGAGCGTCCGGACGTCGTTCAGCGCGAACATGGCGTTCATCGGCGATGCCGCCGGCCCCAAATCCCGGTAGGGGAGAAACTGGATATATTCGGCAAAACTTTCCTTGAAGAGCGGATGGTCGTTTTTGACGTTGGTGACGATCGGCCGACGGCTGATCATGGCGCCGCCGATGGCCTGTCCTCCCGAGGTGATCGACTTGGTCAGTGAATGGATGACCACGTCGGCCCCGTGGGCGATCGGCCGCAGCAGAGCCGGCGTTGCGCAGGTGGCGTCGATAATGAAGGGAATCCCGTGTGAATGGGCGAGGTCGGCCAGGGCCTTGACGTCGCCGAACGACTGCTGCGGGTTGCTGGGCGCCTCCAGGTAGAGAAAGCGACTGTCCTCGTCGATCTTGGCCTTCCATTCCTCGAGGTCCTCCGGGTGAAGGACCCAGCGGACGTCGATGCCGCGTTCCTGGCCTTTCCGGACATTGAAGTTTTGGAACGTTCCTCCATAGAGCTGGATGGCGGAGACGAAATTGATCTTCTCCGGCCCGCTCTTCTGTTTGACCAGGAAAGCGTCCGTAGTCATAGAGATGGCCGCCATGCCCGAGGCCGTGACGACGCAGGATGTGTCCTTGCCGGTCCTGTAGCCTTCCAGGAGGGCGAGGATGTCCTGGAGGAAGTAGGTCGTCGGATTGGCGATGCGGGTATAGCACCATGTCGGGATGAGATAGGCGAGGGCGGCCTCGAGCTCGTCGGAGTCCCGGTAGGCCTGGGAGGTGGACGGAAAGACGGGTTCGATCACGGCCCCCTGGTTTCGGTCCAAGGCCTCCTCCGGGGAGTAAAGGCCGTGCACCGCGATGGTGTCAAACCTGAATTTTTTGACCCGTTCGATCAGAGCTTGGCGCTGGGCGAGGAGCTTTTTAGATTCCTCGACATAGCGCTTCACCCCCGGCCCGTATGTTTGATCGGAGCTCATGATACCTCCATATTTTTTCGGCAGCTCTTTCTTTTAAATAGTTTTTTTGCCGGCCAAAGTCAAATCCGCTGCGCTTTCGGCCTTAGGAGCGGCAGGAATGAAATGATGATAGATGAACCTCAGCGTTTCTTCCCGAGGTGCCGGTTGATGGCCAGGATGTCAGCCAGGATGGAATATCCGGTCTCGGTCTTTCCCGCTCCCGCCCCCTGGATGGTGACCTTGCCGAGCAGGTCCGTGTCAAAGGTCAGGGCGTTCTGAGCGCCCATGACGCCGGCCAACGGGTCGGTCAAGGGGAGTTTCTGGGGAGAGACGACGGCCTCGATCTTGGCCCCCGCTTTCCTGGTCTGGGCGATGAGCTTGTAGCGGAAGCCTTCCTCCTTGGCCGCCGTAACCATCTCCCTGGTCAGGGCCGTGATCCCCTCCCGTTTGACGTCCTCCGGCTTCAACGCCCCGCCGAGAATGACGTTGGACAGGATGACGACCTTGGCCACGGCGTCATATCCCTCCACGTCCGCCGTGGGGTCGGCTTCGGCATAACCTCGTTCCTGGGCCAGCTTGAGTGCCGCTGCATAGTCCAGGCCATCGGTCTCCATTTTGCTGAGGATGAAGTTGGTGGTGCCGTTGAGGATTCCCATGATCTCGCGGACCTCGGCCCCGGTCAGGCCGCACTCGAAGAGACTGAAAACGGGCGTCCCGCTCATGACCGTTCCCTCGATCCGGAAGAAGAGGTTATTTTTCCGGGCCAGGCTTTGGAGCTCCTTGTAGTGGAGTGCCGCCGGTCCCTTATTAGAGGTGACAACATGCTTTCCCGACCGCAGGGCTTTTTTGATATAGCCCGTCGCCGGTTCTCCCGTCTTGATATCCGTGTAGGTGAGTTCGGCGATTATTTCGGCATCGCATTGTTCGATCATGTCCAGAGGGTTGATGAGCTCGGCTGTGTTACCTTCCCCGTAGTAATGTTCGATTCTCTTGCCTTCGTCTAGGAGGGCAAACAGTCTTTTGATTTTGATCCCGTCGGGGATGAGGATCGATCCCTTGTGCAGGTCCGAGATAGCCACAATTTTAGGTTCGAAGTCGAAGGCGTCTTTAAGTTGAGCGCGCTTATCTTCCAGGATTTCAAGCAATCCCCTTCCGACAGTCCCGCAGCCGATCAATGCGATTTTGACTTCCATGGCGACAGACCTCCCGTCCCGTTCCCTTTCAAAAATGAAGAAGAAAAGGGGACGGTCCTGCGGACGAACCGTCCCCGTGAAATCCGCTTACTGCTTGGGCGCGGCCGCAGCCTTGATCTGGGCTTCGACCCAGTCGGTGGTGACGCTCTTCGGTCTCTCGATGGGCAGTCCGAGGGCCCGGCTCCAGACGAGCTGGGCGAGGACTCCCATGGCCCGGGAAACGCCGAAGAAAACGGTGTAGAAATCGTACTCCTCGATACCGTAGTGCCTGAGCAGACAGCCCGAGTGGGCGTCGACGTTGGGCCAGGGGTTCTTGGCCTTGCCTTGCTTCGTCAGGATGTCCGGCGTAACCTCATAGACCATCCCGACGACCTTGAAAATATCGTCATCGGGCAGGTGCTTGAGGGCGAACTCCCGCTGGGCCATGTAGCGGGGGTCGGTCTTGCGGAGGACGGCGTGGCCGTATCCGGGGACGACTTTACCGCTGTTCAGCGTATCCCAGATGTACTTCTCGAGCTGCTCCTTGGTGGGCACTCCGCCCAGGTCCTTCATCAGGTCCATGATCCAGCGCAGGACTTCCTGGTTGGCCAGGCCGTGGAGCGGGCCGGCCAGGCCGTTCATGGCCGCTGACAGAGAATAGAAGGCGTCGGAAAGGGCCGAGCCGACGAGGTGGCAGGTGTGGGCCGAGACATTCCCGCCTTCGTGGTCGCTGTGAATGACGAGATAGAGCCGCATCAGCTCCTTGAAGGTGGGGTTCTCGACGCCGACCATGTGGGCCAGGTTGCCGCCCCAGTCGAGCTTCGGGTCGGCGGGGATGTGTTTATCGCTCTTGTAGCTGCGGCGGTAGATATAGGCGGCGATGGCGGGGAGCTTGGCCAGCAGGTTCATGACGTCTTCGTACATCGGGTCCCAATATTCCATCTTGTGTATGCCCTCCTTGTACTTCTGGGAGAAGATGGAATCCTTCTGGAGGGCTAGGATGCCGTGGGAGAACTGGGTCATCGGGTGCATGTCGATGGGAAGGGCCTTCATGATGTTGAACCAGTAGTCGGGGAGCGTGCTCCGCTTCTGCCACTCCTGGGTGATTTCGGCGACGTCGGCGTCGGTCGGGAGATCACCGGTCAGGAGCAAGTGGAAGATGCCTTCGGGGAGGGGTTCTTCTCCACCCGGGGCCTTGGGCAGTTTCTGCTGGAGCTCGGGGATGGTGAACCCGCGGAAACGGATCCCTTCCATCGGATCGAGGGCCGAAGTTTCCCAAACCATGCACTTGACGGAACGCATCCCGCCGTAGGCCTGGGCGATGGAGACATCGCCGATCTTCATTTGTCCGTGCTGCTTCGTGATGCCCGATACTTTCTCGCGCATGGGGCCCATTTTGGCAGCGAATTTTTCCTTCAATGATGGCATAAAATAGCCTCCTTTATGAATAAGAATTTCCCGTTTTTGGGCATCCAACTATATCACTGCGAAACGTCCGATGTCAATAAAAAGAGTGACCTTCGGGATTGAAATTTTGGAGCAGATGGCCCAGAATAGACAACGGAATTTATTTTCATGACGATGTGAATTCAACCAAGGAGAAGACACATGGGAGCTTTCGTTATCTTGCTCGTGATCATCGGCGTGGTGATCATCGCGGCCATCGGGATCTACAACGCCCTCGTCGTCCTCAGGAACCGCTGCGAGAACGCCTGGTCACAGGTCGATGTGCAGCTGAGGCGACGGTATGACCTCATCCCCAACTTGGTGGAGACGGTCAAGGGATACGCCAAACATGAAAGAGAAGTGTTTGAGAAGGTGACCCAGGCGCGGACGAGCGCCATCAACGCCGGCAATGTGAAAGACCAGGCCCAGGCGGAGAACATGCTGTCGGGCGCCTTAAAGACGATGTTCGCCGTGGCCGAGAACTACCCCGAGCTCAAGGCCAACCAGAACTTCCTGATGCTCCAGGAGGAACTGGCCGGGACGGAGAGCAAGATCGCCTATGCGCGCCAGTTTTATAATGACACGGTCATGAAGTTCAACGCCAAGCAGCAGGTCTTTCCCTCGAATGTCATCGCCAACATGTTCAGCTTCAAAGAGCGGGAATACTTCGAGATCGAAGAGCCGGCCGCCAAAGAACCGGTCAAAGTTAGCTTCTAGGAGTCGCCGTCCTCCCTCTCCCTGAATGGGAGAGGGGCGGTGGAAAATTCGGGGACATGAACCGAATTTCCGAATTCGGTATCGCGTCCCCGGAACTTGATCGTCAAGAGAGGATTGATATTGGGCCGCGCGCGTGATAAGGAGACAGAAACCTCCTCTCCCTCGATGGGAGAGGATTGAGGAGAGGGTGATGAAAATCCGGGATAAATTGTCATTGCGAGACGCGTAGCGGCGAAGCAATCTCACGATGTATGAACAGATTTCCAGCAACAAGCGCCGGTCGTTTTTTCTCGTTCTCTTTTTTCTGGCGCTGATTTTCCTGCTCGTCTGGCTGTTCGACCAGATGGTGGGGATGGGGACGGCGGGGCTGGTAGCGGCGGTCATCATCGCCGTGGCCATGACCATCGGCAGCTACTACGCGAGCGACAAGATCGTGCTGGCCATGAGCAAAGCGCGGCCGGTGAAAAAGGAGGAGTACCCTCACCTCTATAACGTTGTCGAAGGCTTAACGATCGCCGCCGGGATTCCACAGCCGCGATGCTACGTCATCGACGACACGGCGCCGAACGCCTTCGCCACCGGCCGAAACCCCCAGAACTCGGTCATCGTGGTGACGACGGGCCTGCTCGACAAGCTCAACCGGGTGGAGCTCGAGGGTGTTATCGCCCACGAGATGTCCCACATCAAGAACTATGATGTCCGGCTCCAAACACTGACCGTGGTCATGGTCGGCGTAGTGGCCCTCCTCAGCGACTGGATGCGCCGGTCCTTCTGGTTTGGAGGAGGCCGGAGACGGAGCTCGGACCGGGGCAAGGGCGGCGGAGGGGGCGCGGCGCTTGTCCTGGCCCTGGCGCTTGTCCTGGCCATCCTGTCACCGCTCATCGCCCAGCTCATCCGGCTGGCCATATCGAGGAAGCGCGAGTTCCTGGCGGACGCCAGCGGTGCCATGCTGACCCGCTACCCGCCCGGGCTGGCCTCGGCCCTGCGGAAGATCTCCGCCGACAAGGAGCCGCTCGAGGTCGCCAACAAGGCCACGGCCCATCTCTATATCGTCAACCCCCTCAAGGACCTCAAGGGGTCCGTCAACAAGCTCTTCAGCACCCACCCGCCGATCGCGGAGCGCATCGCCGCCCTGGAGAAAATGTAGCTCTGCGATGGCTAACCTATTGATTTTAAAAAAATAATAAACGCTTGACAAGCCCCTTTATGGTTGATATGCTTCGCCCATCCTTAAAAGGAAGGCAGGGCACTCAAATTAGAGGAAGGGGCAACTATCCTTCGTCGCAAGAACTCTTTTCCATCCGTTCCTTAACATCACATCTCCGCTCTTAGTTTCATCGCCGATCAACAAGTGCCCTTGCCGAAGAAGGGAGGGACAAAATGTCCGCACGGCGTATTAGCTTTTATCTTTGCTTGGCCTTTTTGGCCATTCTTTTGATCGGTCTTCCGATAAGATCCCAATTCACCGAAACCCAACAGAATGAGGATACAGT
>CAYOZW010000038.1:12198-20720 GCA_964408495.1 uncultured Eubacteriales bacterium | reverse complement strand
ATCCTGGCTCAATTGAATCCGATCATCGGAGACATCAAAGGGAACCAATCGAAAATCGCCGATACCCTGGCTCAGGGCAGCAAGCAGGGGGCTGATCTAGTTATCTTTCCCGAGCTCTTCCTCACCGGATACCCGCCCAAGGACCTCCTCGAAAGGCCCTGGTTTATCGAGAGGGTGCAGAGAGCGGTTGAGGAATTGAAGCCCGTTTCTTCCAGGTACGACAAAACGGCCATCCTTTTCGGCGCGCCGTTGCCGACGGGAAAAGACTTGGGAAAAGGCCTTTATAATTCTGCCCTCCTGGTTTACCAAGGACGAGTTCTTATCCGCCAGCATAAGTCCCTTCTCCCCACCTATGATGTCTTTGATGAAATGAGATACTTCGACCCGGCCGCCGAGATCAATACGGTGACTTTCAAAGGAGAGTCCCTCGGCATCTCCATTTGCGAAGATGCCTGGAACGACCCGGAGCTATGGCCGAAGGGAAGGCTCTATCCCTGCGATCCTATCGCGATACTGGCCGGGAAGGGGGCCACCCTCTTGATCAACATCTCGGCCTCCCCGTTTTATCTGGGGAAGGAAGAGATCAGATACCGCCTGATCCGAAACCACGCTCGAAAACACAAGCTTCCTTTCCTTTTTGTCAATCAAGTCGGAGGAAACGATGAGCTGATCTTTGACGGCCGGAGTTTGTGTCTGGACCGCTTCGGGGAGCCGATTTCCGTGTGCCCGTCTTTTCAGGAGGTTGTCCAGAAAATCGATACCGGCCGCTCTGGAACGGCAGGACTCTACAGTCCTCAAAATAAAATTGAGTCGATTCACGCCGCGCTCGTTTTGGGCATAAAAGACTATCTGAGAAAGTGTGGCTTTTCTCGAGCGCTCGTCGGACTCTCCGGAGGAATCGATTCGGCCCTGACATGTTGCTTGGCCAAAGAGGCGATCGGGGGGGAGAATGTCTTAGCTGTTTCCATGCCGTCGCCCTACTCTTCCAAAGGAAGCATCGAGGATTCCCGAAAACTAGCCGCCAACATAGGGATCGGGTTCAAAATCATCCCCATCACGGCCATCTATCGGAGCTACCTCAAAACATTGAGGGAGCATTTTGAGGGAAAAGAGGCGGATGTCACCGAAGAAAACATCCAGGCGCGGATCCGGGGCAATATCCTGATGGCCCTGTCCAACAAGTTCGGCCATCTTGTCCTTTCGACGGGAAACAAGAGCGAGCTGGCCGTGGGGTATTGCACCCTCTACGGGGATATGAGCGGCGGGCTGGCGGCGATCTCGGATGTCCCCAAAACCTTGGTCTATGATCTGGCGGACTATATCAACCGGAAATCGGAGATCATCCCCCGGGTCATCATTGAGAAAGAGCCTTCGGCGGAGTTGAAACCCGGCCAGGCCGACCAAGACACCCTGCCGCCCTATCCCGTCCTCGACCGGGTTCTTCATCACTATTTGGAGGAAGTCTTATCCGTGGACGAGATCATCGAATTGGGTTTTGAGCGGGAGACGGTCGAATGGATCGTCCGCATGGTCGAAAAAAATGAATACAAGAGGAAACAGGCCGCCCCCGGCCTCAAGGTGACCTCCAAGGCCTTCGGCATCGGAAGACGAATGCCGATTGCAGCGAAATATGTCACTTAGACGACTGGGATAAAAATCCTCTCCTGCATCTCGCCGGGGACTTTCTACCGGATGAGATCAAATCCTCAGTTTTTTTGCTTCTGGCTGCCGGAAGATCTTGAGGACTGAGAGTGTCCTGCTGAGCGGGACGGGGAGCCTGATACGGAGTCCTGTCCGGAAGATGAGGAGGAACCGCGCGCTGGTGAAGAGTCGCTTGGAGCTTGCATCATAGTCCTCATGGCCGGTCTGATCTGGCGTGACGAAAGCCCGAGTTGAGGGCAGGCGACCTCGTTGGTCCGGCTGGAATAGGAAATCTCGACGCCGAGCCTGATCGCCGCCCTGATATCGGGATTCCAGTCCCGGAACCGGAAAGACGAGGGAGCCGAGACTTCTCTTCTGGCGGCGGCTGCATCACGCTGGAAACTGATTTCGCCGGGCGCCGGCGCCTTCATCTGTGCATGTTCCGGTGAAGGCGCGAGCTGCGCCTTGAGATCGGCCATGATACGACTGCGCTCAATGGTCAGCAGCGCATCCCGGGAAACATCGGCCGAGCGACGGGAAGAAGGCGGCCGGACAGCCTGAGGGACCGCCTCAATCTCTCTAGCCGAACGCTCAAAGGGGATGATCTTTTCTTGCCATCGGGAGGAAAGAAAATCCTGCTTCTTGACGATCACTGAATATCGGGGAAGACCTTCGAGCGAGTTCAGGAGAGCCTGGTCTCCCCGCTTCAACGCCGCCAGGGTGGCTTCCAAGGCTTTTTTCATTTCCTTGGGCATGGGGAGCGATGGTGAATCGCTCTTTTTCAATTGGTCCTTCCGGATATTATGGATGATGTCCTGGAGAGGTCGAGGGAATGGAATGTCCCGTCCCGACGGATAGTTGGGGCCATAATAAGCACTCCAGGAAAATGGGCTCCAGAAACTTTCGAGCCCGAACATCCAATCATACAGATAGTACGGCCTCCAGCAATACATCCCGGAGTAGAAATCCCAGACCGCCCAGGCGGGAGCGAAAAGCGACCCGGGGAGCCACACCCAGCCCTTGCTCTTATCCCACATCCAGATGCCGAGATGATAGGGGACCCAGCCCCAGGGCTCTGCGGGAACCCAGAACATCTCCCCGCCGCGGTTCGCCCAGCTTCCGTTGATATAGGGCTGCCAGGTTCCCCAGGGATAGCGCTGGTCGTTGAGATAGGGCCGCCAGACATAACCGTAGAGGTCGTGCCAGAGCCATTCGCCGTACATATTGCCGAACTTTTGGGCGAACTCGAAAACGATATTGGAAACATTCCGAATAGGCTTGGGGAGGGTGTTCTCTTCATGCAGTTCCGGAAAATGCGAGTTGATCGACTCGTTCCAGGCCTTGAAATCGGACAGCACCTCGTACTCGGCCAGTTCGACCTGGTTATCGACCGAGACAACAGCCCGCTGCTTGGCATTGACGCGCTTCTGGGAGAGATGTGTCTTGTCGTCGCCATAGAGCAGAAAGGCCTTGCCCCTTTCCACCTGGACGTCGGTTTTCCCTTCCTCGGTCAGCCGGATCATGGCGACGGAATTATGGCCGAGCTTGACGGCCGCTCCGGAGGTGACGACCTGGAAGATCTCCAGGCTGTCATATTTCTTATACATTACATAGATCCGGCCTCTTTCCAGGACCAGGTTGGTCATCTTCTTAGCCGTGCTCAGACTGGGGGCCAGGAGAGTCTCTATCTTCAACCGGGAGTTGAGGTCGAGACGGAGGATGGTGCCGTTGTCGAACTGGACTTCCGAGCGCCGTTCGCCCGCGGTCTGAATGACATCTCCCGGGCCAAGAGGTAGGTTGAGGATGGCAATCTCCGGGGTGAGGCGTCCTTCCCGGAAGACCAGTGCGTCTTGTCCGTCGTTCCTGATCCCGTCGTAGCTGATATGGCCGTAATAGAAATCCTTCTGTCCGTTGATAAGTTTGTAGTTGGAGGCCGAAACGAAAACGCCGGTTAAAAAGACAATCCAAAGACCCAGCAGAAACCCCTTTTGCTTCATGGCCGTTCTCCCTCTCCAAAGATTCATAACACCGATATTAGTGCGAATTTCGTGCCAGGCAAGATAGGGGAGACAAACGGTGTCCTGCCGACTCGATTGTCCCTCCGGAGGGACAGTTGTCGGTCTGGAAGACGCCGCAAAATGGACGGAAATTGACAGAGAATCCCTTTTTTCCTTCAGTCCCTGACGAAATGGGGCAGTTCGAAGGGGATCTCGAAAGAGATCTCTATGATCCCGGCAAATTGACCGTCTTTATACCAAGGTCCCTGGTGGATAAGCTTTTTTATCCCGGCCTTTTCGATCGTATAGACGCTCGTTTTCCGGTTGTCCATGATGTCCCGGAGTTTTGACCGGGACGGCTCGGGATGGCAGTCCAGGACGTTCGTGCCGATAAGCTTCTCACCGCCGTCCTTCTCGAAGGCTTTTATGGCCATCGCGTTCATCTCGATGATCGTCCCCTTCTCATCGCTGACCGTGATCGCGGCCGGAAATTCATTGACCCAGGAATGGGCTGTCATGGATCAATAAAGCTTGGCTTTCTTCAGGACCTGGGGGATGCCCTTCTTCTTCATGAATTTCTCGATGTCCTTGACGGTCCGGGGGATACCCGCGGTCAGGACCTCGCATCCGCTGTCCGTGATCAGGACGGTGTCCTCGACGCGGACGCCCAGGTTCTCTTCCGGGAAGATGTCCATCGGCTCGTTGGCGAAGACCATGCCCGGCTGGAGGACCTTGGGACCGCCGCCGACGTCGTGGACCGCCAGGCCGACGTAATGGCCGAACCCGCCCCGCATCCTCCTGAAAACATCACGGCTGAGGTCGAAGCCCTGCTTCTTCAGGATCTCCTCGACTTCTTTGACTACCTGCTCCGCGGTCAGGCCGGGCCGATAGACGGAGATGTTGGCTTCGTGGACGGCGAGGGAAGCCTCGTAGAGCTCCTTCTGCCGCGGCGTGAACTTGCCGTTGACCGGGTAGGAGATGGTGATATCCGTGTCGTAGTAATGCACGTCTGGGCCGATGTCCATGACGATGAAATCCCCGTCCTGGAGAAGGCGGTCGTGCTTGTAGTAATGGGCATAGGGGTGGTTCTCGGCCGAGCTGATGATCATATAATAGGCGAGGTTCTGGGCGCCTTCCTTCTCGGCGATGAAATTATAAAGAGCCGAAAGCTCGTATTCGTACATTCCGGGGCGGGTCGCTTTCATCACCTCGCTGATGGCCTTGACGCCGATTTGGGCGGCCCGGCGCATCACCTCGATCTCGGCGGGCGACTTGATGACGCGGAGGTCCCAGATGAGTGACGAACAATCACGGATCTCCAATCCGGGAAACTTCTCCTGAAGCCGGCCGACGAACTGCATCTCGCGGGTTTTCCGGCCGTCCCAGGGATTGTTGACCATGATCCGCTGAAGCGTTCGCAGCTTTTCCCGGCTGCACTCCCGCATCAGCTCTTCCGGAGAGAAGGGGGTGTAGAAAACCTTGGTTTTGGCGGCCAGGCTGCCGAGAGCGGTGTCAAACTCCTCCATCGTCATGACCCGGTCGACTCCGGTCACTCCCACGGCATCCTTGAGGATATCCGTGCTCAGGCCTTCGTTCCGGAGGCTGCGCTCGTTGGCCGTGAAAAAGAGAATGGACTCTTTGTGAATCCCATCGATGACCAGGACGGCGTTCGGCGCTTCGACCCCGCAGAGATAGAAGAAATCGTTGTTCTGGTAATAGTAATGGTAGCTGGTCAGCGGCTGGGCGCCGAGGATGACAGCCACGCCGTCGGGAATTTTTTCCATGAACTTGGCCCGGCGGGCGGCGTACTCGGCCTTGTCGAATAGCAGCGTCCCCGCCGTCAGCGTCGAAGACAGGAAAACCACAACAGCGAGGGTCAGAAGAAACCCGGCTTTCCGTGGGTACTTTTTCATGAGAACCTCCCGGTGGACATTTCTTGGGAGTTTATCAATTTAGCTGGAGAAAAGGAAGTGGGCTAGCCAATCAGAGCGGCCGATCGGCGAAGAGCCTCTCGTTATCGAGAGCACTGGTTGGGTGCGTAACGATCTTATTCAAATAGGCTGAGATGGCACCGCTTCCCGCCAGGCTTCGCTTCGCTCGCAAAGACAGTTTCCTGAGGGCCATCCTGGGGCCCAGGAGGAATGGGCTATTTTTTGCTGATCGACCGGACCTTCAAAAGCTCTTTGAGCACCGAGTTGGCCTGGGCTGAGGGGCGGAGACGGGTATCAAGGTCGCAGGTCCACTCTACCGGAAACTCCTCGACCCGAAGCCCGCGGCGCAACGCCTTGAGGATAACCTCGAGCTCGAAGAGGAACCCGGCGGTGTGAAGTCCGGCGAACAGCTCCCGGGCGACGTCGCCCCGGTAGATCTTGAACCCGCACTGGGAGTCGGTGATCCGGCGGGGCATCCCGGCGATGGTGACGGCCGCCCAGTGGAAAAAACGGGAGAGAATCCGGCGCCGGAGTGGACGGTTTCGGCGGATGAATGTATCAGGGTGCCGGCGGGAGGCCAGGCCGATGTCCAGGTCCCCGACCGCGATCCTCTTGATCATGGGCAGGGCGTTGACATAGGGGATGCAGGTGCCGCTGTCGGCGTAGAGGACGACCTTGCCCCGACTCGTGAGGACGCCCCGTTTGACGGCCGCGCCCTTCCCGGAATTTCGCTCCAGGCGGAGGACGGTCTTCCGGACGGCTGATGGCACGCTCGTCCGCTCGGCTTCCGCCGCTGTGCCGTCGGTGCTTCCGTCATCGACGACGATGACCTCGCCGTCGAACCCCTGCCCGCCCAGGAATGAGGCGGCCTCTTCGACGTCCCGGCCGATCTTGGCGGCTTCGTTGAAGGCCGGGATGATGATGGAGACGTCCATGGTCCTAAACTTCTCCCGTCCGCGACTTCAAAAACTTCTCCCACAGGTCGGAGCGGATAAAGAGGACGAGGAAGACGTTGGGCCTTAATCCGTAGTATTCCGATAAATACGATTCATTAAGGAGAGGTTCCAACCGGCCCGCCTGCTCCGTGTCGGCGATGATAACGGCCGCCTCTCCCGGTCCTCCGGCTTCTTCTGCATCGGTCCAGTATCCTACCCGGCGGAAACGGCGCAGATACCAGGGCAGCGGCCAGGTTTCATAAGGGCCGGCGATGACCTTGATCAGCATCCCCTTCCCCTCGGGATGGAGCGCCGCCAGGTCTTCGACCCTGTGGATAAGGTTGAGGAAATCGGGGCTCGTTTGGGCATAGACATAAGGATTGCGCGGGTCGGCCGGCAGGGTGAAACTGGAGCGGTAGGCCTGCGCGCCGAGATGGGAAAACCCGGCGGCAAGGAGGACAAACACCAGCGCCCGGCAGGCATTTTTCCGGCAGGCATCCCCCACAAATGACGCTCCCATTCCGGCGAGAAGGATAAACCCGACATAGAAGGGCAGAATATTCCAAGGAGTTTTGTAGGGGATGAACGAAAAGACCGCCGTCGAGAATAACGTATAGAACAGAATGAACTTCCGGAACCTCGAATGTCCTTGATCATGGAGCTTCCGGCGGAAGGCCGTCACACCTCCGACGACCGCGAGAAGCAGGATGAACGCTTCGCTCCACAGCGGTCCCGACCCGACCCTGAAGAAAGCGAGTGTCCGGAGATAGTAGAGCCAGGGATGGACGTGGAAACCTCCTTCTCCCGCCCGGATGAAATAGACCTTGAACGAGAGCAGCGATTCCCAGAAGCCCCGCGGGTTCCCCAGGAATGAGGTAAAAAGGAGAAAGGAGACGACAAGGGCGGCGCCAGTACCCAGGACGAGATGCCCCCAGCGAGCACCGGATTCCTTTGCTCTCTTGTCTCTTATCAAGTATGCGAATGACAACGCCGCAGCGATCGAGCCGAAGGCGATGACCGAAGTCTCCTTAGTGGCATACATCATCCCAATAAAAAATCCGGTGGCCACGGCCCATCCCCAGGAAGGCTTCAAGAGATAGCGCCACAGCGAGGCGACCGCCGCGAGCAGAAAAAAAAGGAGGATAGCCTCCTGGATGTAGAAGCGGCCGAAATAGACCATAACCGGAGAGACGGCCAGTCCGAGAGCGCTTCCCAACACCGCCTTCCTTCCGATCATCGGGGTGAACAGCAGCAAAAGGAGGACGGTTCCGATGCCGAAGCAGGCGGGCACCAAGCGGAGTGTGCGTTCGTCCAACTCGGGCAGAGAGGTCTTGCCGCAAATCCGGGCGAACGGAATGCTCAGATAGTATAAGCTGGGGCCGTGATGGTCGGTCTTGTCGTAACGATATTCCCCCTTCTCCAGCAGGGCGCCGAACTTGAGGGCTTGGTTAGCCTCGTCGTGGTGGAGAGGCCGGAGGCCGAGGTCGGCCAGACGGAAGGCGGCGGCGCCGACCACGATGAGCAGAAAAAGCCCGGCGAAGGCCTTCTTGTTCATTGGACGGGCGTTGCGTAGACCTCCACCTCGACATAGTGGTTCATGTCGTTGGACGTGTTCCCTTTCGACCAGAGGCGGACATACCTCGCCTTGACACCCCTCGGGTCGAAGAGCCTGCCTTCGGAGGTTTCGATGTACTCCTTATCCTTTCCGATGCCCAAGCCCGAGGAATTGTCGTGGTCGTTGTTGAAGATTGTCGTGACGCCGGCGATAAAATCCTTGTCGTCCGAGACCTGGATGATGACATCCCTGTAGACGCGGGCCTGGCTGTGATAGTGCCAGACCAGGATGGCCTGGAGTTCAGAGGGTGTCTTGAGGTCGATCTGGACATACTGCTTGCCCGGGCCGAATTCGACGAAGTAGCCGTCCTCGCCCGATTTCTCGCCGTCGGTGATGTATCCCACCTCTCCGATGACGGGCTGCATATCGCTGGCGATGACCGGCTTGTTCAGGGAGACGAGCT
>CAYOZW010000038.1:2153-12188 GCA_964408495.1 uncultured Eubacteriales bacterium | reverse complement strand
CGGTACGAAAAAGGGGCCCCGAGGCTTGCCGGTGACCCTCTCCAGGTTCGTGCTGGTGATATTCCTGGGGGTGCCGATGAACATCGGCTTGGGAAGCTGGAGCTTGAGCTCGACCTTGTCCTTTCCCTGTGCCAGTGGGGACGCCGGGGTGGCCAGCAGCCCAGCCAGGAATCCCAGGGCGACGGCAAATGGTATGATCCTTTTCATTCGAGTGACTCCTCGAGGATTATTCTAGCCTATTCCCGGGTTTCAGGCGAGAGGAAATTCGGTGTCATAAGCATTTCCACCTATGTGATTCGATTCGGCGCAGGTGGCCGCCCTCTGCCCCCGCACCCCGGGGAACCAGTCCCGTCGGTTCCCCCCATCGGGACGATGGGTCCCCCTTCCGCTACGGGGGCCTAAGGGCGGCCACCTGCGCCTCTTCCGTTTAGGAAGGTTTCTCTTTGGGGGAAAGTCGCTATGATTCTAAGCCGGGATGATTTCCGGGTTGAAAATCCGGCCTTTTCTTTTCGGGGTGATCAAGAGGGCCCAAACATCGGGGTGGTCCCGGCAATAGCGACGGACCTCTTTATGGCCCATGGCCATGAAAGCCGTCGACAGGGCATCGGCCACGGCCGCCGAAGGATGGGACACCCAGGCGGCGAGATGGCCTTCGGCCCGGTGGCCCGTCCTGGGATCGAGAATATGCGCCCCCTTGACTTCACTCCCCGACCCGCTCAGGGCGCGGTTATGAAGCAGCACGCGTTTGGGGATTTCCGTAAGTTCCCAGGTCCCTCCCACTCCGACCGGCCAGCCGGTTTCTCCGGGAGACATGCTGGGCGCGGAACCGGACGCCAGGGCCGTGCTCGTGCCGCCATGGATAAGGAATCGGTCGACGCTCCACTCGTTCAGGAGGGAAGCCGCCTTGTCGAGCGCATAGCCCTTGCCGACAGCCCCGAGGTCGAGGTCGAGACCTATCGGTGGCCGCGGGAATAGATCGGCATGGGGGCGCACCTGAAAAGCCGAGTCATCGGCGGTCAGGTCGAAAGCCGGCCGGTCTGAATATCCTGCCGACTTCCGAAAATTGGGGTCGAAAGCGCCGGCGGTCTCCCGCCGCACCCTCTCTGCGGCCTGGAGACATTCGAAGGCCTCCGGGCTGATCCTTAGGGATTCGTGCGGTAGAAGGCGGTTGATCTGCCCGATTTCGCTCGTGGCATTGAAACGGCTGAAGAGCGCTTCCAGGTGCTCGATCTCGCAGAAAACAGCCTGCGATGCTTGGGCCGCATAATCGGTCTCCTGGCCGGCGATCATGACCTCGAAGACCGTCCCCATAACCTCATGGGCGAAGCGATGTATGCGATCGCCTGAAGATTCGGTCATTTTTCCTTACCTCTCCTAAAATGCTAACTAGTCGGTTACGTGTTCTCGGCCCTGAGATATTCGAACAGCCTTTCTAGGTCGGGAGGAATGAGCTGGATGACTTCACGATGGCGCAAACTAATGGGAAGATCACCGATGCTCATTCCGCCGGCAATGACGGTAACCAGGTTCCCCGCCTTCCGGCCGGCAAGCTTCTCTCCGAGAAAGAGCCGCCACTCATAATTAACCCATTTGGCCAGGGCATGCTCTCCCGAGGAGGTAACGACAACCATGTGGCGCGCCTTTTCTATAGCCAAATCGATTTGTTCGTGGTACTCGTCACTGCCAAGTTTGGGGAGGGACTCCCTGCTGAAAAAAACCTTCAAACCCCTGGATTTCAGGATTTCATACACTTCTGTAGCGTAGGCTGTGTCCTCAGACTTGTAGCTGATAAAAACGTCATATCCCGCTTGGGACAAAGAAACCTGGCTTCGCTGAGTTTCATCCGTGCTCCATGCGGGTCCGGGAGAAGCGGCTATCTCAATTTTATGGCCCGGCAAGATCTCGGATAGCTTCGCCTGAAACTGCCGCACAAGTGCTTCGTTGCGGTCGACGATGGATATACGCTCAAGATGCGGGGGGTACTCCTGGGATTTCAGGGCCTCCATGCATCCGTAGATCTCGGCATGTACGGCCTTAGCTGTATTCAGGCCGAAACCTGTTCCGTGAACCGTCATCGCCAGATGCCGTGTTTCCGGGGCGAGTGTGCGAAGCCCCTTGAGGACATCAAAGCTGAATTGGCGGATTTCTATGTAATCGAAGGAAGAAAGTTGGACGACTCTGAGAAAAAGGGCTTGCTTCGCTTTTATCAGACCCAAACCCGAAAAGAGATGTATGCTTCCGACTGAAGGAAGGAGCTGCTGCATGACGGCTTCGGTTTTTCCCAGCAATTTCGCCACGGTAAGGGCGGCGCCGAATAATCCGCGGGCATATTTTAGGGCGATGACGTCCGCTTCGAACCGGCTGATGTCGGCGGGCAGGACGGAAACCGCAATAGATTTTTTCATCGCTCTTTAGCATCCATAGAAAGTATAGCGAATTTTTGTGAGCCGCATCTGGGGCGCAGTTTTAGGTTTAAATCCTTATTTTGAGGCATTCTTCGAGGGACGTCTGGCCTTCAACTGTCCGCCTCAGGGCATTCTGGCTGATTGTCTCCATCCCCTCCTCGACGGCGATGTTCTTGATTTCGTTCCGGGCGGCCCCCCCAAGAATCGCTTCCTTGATTCTTTCCGATATTTCCATAATCTCGTAGACAAGCAACCGTCCCCTATAGCCCGTATTTGCGCAGCTTTGACAACCTCCTCGCTTGAAAAGAGTCAGCCCCGATGCCGAGCCGGCTTTTGTCTCCCTCAAGTCAAGTTTTAAAATCCCGGCTTTCTCCAATTGCGCTGCGGAGGGAGCATATTCAACTTTGCAGCGTTCGCATAATTTTCTGATTCCCCGTTGGGAGACCGCCAACCTTGCAGCTGCTCCCAAGTGGGTCGGCTGGACTCCCAATTCCGTAAGCTTCACGAGCGAAGCCGCTGCGTCGTCTGCTGTCACGGACGTTAAGACCAGAAAACTGTCCGCGGCGGCCTGGACAGCGGCTTGGGCAACCTCCGAATCACGGAGCTCTTGAATCATAACCACGTCTGGGTCCTGATTCATGAATGCGCTTAGGGCCGACGCGTAGGTATATCCGAGTTCTTCCTTTACCTGGACTTGGCCGACACCGTCAAGGCTGAGTTCGATCGGGTTTTCAGCGGTCAGGATGCACGTTTCGGGGGAATTCAATCGAACCAAGAAAGAGTAGAGCGTCGACTTCGCCCCGGATCCCTTCGGACCGGACACGAGGACCAAACCTGCGGGTTGCTGGAGCGCATGGCTGAGCCTCTCCAAATCACCGGGGGAAAAACCCAATCGGTCGAGGTCGATCGCCAGGCTTCCCTTATCGAGGATTCTCATGACGATTCTCTCGCCGTTTCCGGTAGGCAGGACAGAGACGATGATATGGACTGTCTTATCAGCGTATTTCAGGTCGATTGTTCCGTCTTGGGGAAGTCTCTTTTCGGCAATGTCGCAGCGCGATAGAATTTTGACTCTCGAGATCACCGAGGCAGACAACGAAAGCGGACAATTCATGCTTTCGACGAGCATTCCGTCTATTCTGTAACGAACACGGATTCCGCTTAGGACGGGCTCAAGATGGATATCGCTTGCTCCCGCTTTTATGGCTCCGCCGATGATCAGCCAGACCAATTTAACCACGGGCGCTTCTTCGGTGCCTTGGCCGGACGGGCTCCTACCGCTGAGCTCTTCGTCATTGCCCTCGTCTCCCGAGTCGGAAAATGAAAGTGTTAGAATATCATCCTCTGTTTCCTCGGGACTTCCGGGAGAGGCTTGACTTTTGTGGGGATTGCCGAAAAAGTGATCCAGTGCCTGATCGATGACATTTTCAGGTGCCCTGACCGCTTTGACATCAAAGCCGGTGATAAATCGGATATCCTCCAGAGCGAAGGCGTTCATTGGATCCGACATCGCGACTGTCAAGATGGGCCCTTGCCGGTTAACCGCGATCACCCTATTTTTTCGGCAAAAAGGCTCCGGGATCAGGCGGACTAAGTCTTCTCTTAGGGCATTCTTGTCCAGATCGTATTGAAGAGTCTCGGTCGGCGGGTCAAGGAGCTGGTTGAATTTTTTGGCCGTAATAAAGCCCCGATCGATAAGGATACTCTCCAGAGCTTTCCCCGTTTTTTTCTGCTCTTCGATACATTCTTCCAAAGAAGAGTCATCGATAAGACCAGAATTTTTAAGAATATCCTCGATCGAAGTTCTCTCTTTCATTCCGGTCATTTTTGGGGGCGGGGGAGGACGGCATCGAAAAAAATCATGGCGACGAGCACCGCGCCCAAGGCGCTCCAACGGTGCGTCTCCACCAGGGCGAGCTGGGTGTCCAGGCCGAAATAGGGGACCATGGAGAATAGGGCGGTGACGACGAGGATGAATCCGGCCAGGGCGAAGGCCCAGAAAAGAAGGGAGCGGTGGAGCGGGGAAGAGAAACTGTCCAGGAATGAGCGGAATGACCTTCGGCCCGGGGCCAGGACCTCAAGGGCAAAATTGTATTCTTTGGCCCGGAGAAAAACATCGATGGCCAAGCAGACAGCGAATACTCCTCCGGCGACGACATGGAGAAGAAGAAAGATGCCGAATAGGCCGCGGGGGCTGAAGACGGCAAACCCAATCCCAGTCAGGGCAAGGAATAGAGAACTCCAGACCAGTCCGGAAAAGACAATTTTCATCAAGACGGTAGTGTGAAAAGTCAGACAATAGGCATAGAGAGTCTGGAGGGACCTCCATCCGGAAGGCCCGAAAAGAGACAGGGCGTTGCGGCCGAGCCAGCGGAAATAAGCGGTCCGAGAAAAGCTGCCGGCCTGGGCGCCGCCGAGGATCGTGCTTTCCCTGAACCGGAGGTAAGCCAGCCGTCCTGCTAGGCCGGCGATCGAAAGCGCAGCGACGATTCGGAACACCATGATGCCTATTCCCTTTTTTCGAGAAGTCCGGAAGCCCGACCCAGGAACAGAAGCACTACAAGACCCAGAATCAAGGCGATTATGATCGTGGAGATAAGAAGAATCCCTTTAAGGAGAGGTCGTACCGCGAAGGAGAGCCCGAAAAGTTTTTGATAGGGACGGTCAAGGCCCATAAAGGCATTGGCCGAAACCGCCCTCACCCTGTCTGTCAGGAGAGGCCCTGTTCCTTTGGCCTTCCGGAAAAGAAACGACGATCCGAAGCGGTGGCAGTCCTTGCATCCGTTTATGCCCAGAGATTGGCGGGCCGGGCGGACTTCATGAGCCAACGGCCAGGTCACAGGCCCGGCCGCATCGTCATCCGCCGTCTCGAGCCCGCCGCTTTTATCGAGGCGGAAAAGCTTCCCGCCGGAAATATAAGCGTAGGGGCCCTTTTTCCCGGCCTCCGGCTGGGGCGCCGTTTGGGCGAGGGCCACCAAGACCGCCTTTAGCTGTTCTTCGGTCAGGGATTGTTCAAGCCCCACGATTGCGGCGAAGGTCCGCAGTTCGAATTCGGGGACAAGAGGCTCGAATTCTTCGTCGACCATCCAGGCCAGCGCAGGAGCGGTGACGGGCTCGCCCGGGTTTTCAATTTTTTCAAGATAGGTTTCGGTGATCTGATAGATCGCTCCCTTGAAGAGGAGGACCGGCTTCCCGCGGGCGCCCACAGACCCGGCCAGGGCTTCGAGGGTCGTTTGGATCTTGGCCTCGACGTCGGGGTCGGTTTCTTCGGCTTCAGGGTCGAACTCAGGGACCAGCGGGACGATGTCATGGTCTTTTTTTACAGCCCAAACGGGATCCGAAGACGGTATCTCGCCGGCGTAGGGTGAAATGCTCAGCCTGCCGTCGACGTTGAGCGCAAATGCCTTCGCCTGATAGATGAGAACAGCCTCTTGGCCGGCTTCGAGGTCCAGGGATAAAGCTGTCAGGATGCTGGCGACGCCTTGTTCGGGCCGGAGAACGTCTCCGGCTGCCGCGAGGACGGTCTCGGGCTTGAGGGGGATGAACGCGTCGCCCTTTTTTTCGGCCCAGAACGCCGGCCAAAGCATCCGGTTGGGCGCGAGCTTGCCGTTGCGTTCGCGGATGTAAACCGGCTCGAGGACGGCCGGAAGGTCGGTCGACCAGCGGGCCACTCCATAGATTCCCAGCCGGTTGGCCCGGGAAGTCCGGACCCGGGTCAATTCATTTCCCGGCCAGGGACCCGAATGGCAGACCGTGCAGGAGAGCCGCTCAAAGTGAACGGCCGGCAGCCCCTTATGTTTCGGGTACGGAGCTCCCAACCTTCCGGACAGGGCTTTCTCTCCCTTGGCCGATTCATTGCCGAGATGACACCCGGTGCAGGTGAAATCCTCGCCCCCCATTTCGGGATAATCCTCCGCTTCGCCTTCATAGCCGCGGGCCATGGCATGGCGGAGGTCATTGCGATGACAGTCAACGCATTTTAGCCCGGCCCCGGTGTGGACATCCTCGTCGAATGAGTGCTTGGTCTGGCCGACGGGGGCGACGGAATGGCAGGCCAGGCAGCGGCCGTCGGCCGGCTTATGGACGAGGTCGAAGAGGACGCGGTGCTGGCTGTCGAAGAGGGTGCGGTCGTAGCGGACGAAGGGAGGAACGGCCCATTCTGTGTCGTCGGGGTCGGGTCCGTCATAGATGTCCCAGGTGCCGCGGACCCGGGAAGCCATGCCGCCGACCTCGCCGAGCCCGGAGGCCGCCGTCGCCGCCCAGCGGAAATTTTCCCGGAGAATCTGCTTGGCCCACTCGGAGGTGTCTTGGGCCGCGGCGGCGCTATGGCAGCCGAGGCAGTTGATCTCGATCTTGCCGGCGACTTCCCAACGGGAGCCGGGCGTGAACTCGGAATCGGCTGGCTCGGAAATCCCGCCGCCTGCCAGGTGCCGGCCGAATAGAAGAGTGAAATCCCAAGCGGAAAGCCCGATCTGGGCCGGGTCCCAAGCGCCGTTCATTTTTCGGTAGGACAGGGGGAGAAGCGTTCCCGTCGTCTCATCCACCCAAACCCAGGGCTCACCCGGCCGGCCGGGATGGGGGGAACGGGTGGCATTGAAATGAAGCCCGCTGCGAATGGTCTCGTATTCGTGGCAAGGAGCGCAGGTATATCGGGAAGAAAAGGGAAGGGGGTAGGATTCCGTCGGGATGATCGCCTGGTTGAACTCGTCCTTGAGAGGGAGGAGATGAACCGGTGTCGTCCTGTTTCCGTCCCATTCGGTCTCCTGTCCCGCCGCTCCCAAAAAAACTGCTGATAGCACAAAAATGAATGCCGACGCAGATAGGAATCCAATCGCCCTTGTGACAGCAGAGCGTTTCTTTTCGCTAGACTTCCCTTTAAGGGAATCAGGCGATTTGTCGGGCGGAGTTGAACAAAAACAAATAGGACCGTCCCTATTCTTGCTGCAATTTTTTTCCCAAGACAGATGCCGTATAGACGAAGCAATACTATTGTATTTCGTCTTCTTCACCACTACCGTTCTACAAAGAAGTCGCAGCGAGAACGGGTGGCGCGGTGGTAGTCCCGATGTGGCCGAGCGGATGGTGGCGGGTGGGCGGGTCTTAAGCGAGGACAGCGAGGGACGCGCCGAGACAGGTCCCGTTCGAAGCTGCTTTTTCATTTTCTTTATGCCTTGAACTGTTCAGGGCGGAACGCACTCAAGGTGCGGTTCTTGACGGCGTCGTTGACGCGCAGGACAGCCACGGCGCTCTCGAAGGCCAGCTCGGCGGGGCAGCTCAGGGGCGTCCCCCGGCGGACCGCGCTGAAGAAATTCTCCAGATGGGGCTGGTGGGGCGGCTTGGCCAGTTCGATGGGAAGGGGCCAGCGCCCTGCCTCGGCCGTGACCCGGACATCGAGGATGATATTCCGGGTGTCGACCTTCTGGATCGGCTGGGCCTCGGATAACAGCAGCCCGTCCTTGACTAGGGAATCCCATTCCGGCGCGTGGGCTTCGCGCATCGCCCAATTCCCCCTCTGGGGGACTTCCGAGATCACCAGCGAGCCGTCTTCGCCCATGAACGTCTCATAAAACCCCCCGTGCTTGGTTGTTGTTTGGACCTGGTAAAAGGCCCGGGCTTTGCCTTCCGTGGTTTCGAACTCATAAATGGCCATGACGTTGTCGTACCATTCGCGGCCCTCGTAGTAATCCATCCCGCCGCTGGCCACGACCGTTTTCGGGTTGACACCGAAGGCCCAGCCGAAAAGGTCGATCTGGTGAGAGCCGAGGTCGACCATGGGGCCGCCGCCGAACTTCCTGAACCAGCGCCAGTTGCGGAGCTCGAGCATAGAGTTGTAGCCGTATTTGGCCAGAGTTTCCGAGGGGATGGTGAATTTTTTCGGCCAGCCGATGAGATCACTCTTGGAACGGTTCCACTGGGCGTAGGCGACGAGGACGCGGCCGAGAATTTTCCTTTCGCGGATCAGCCGGTCGAGGGCGTGGATATAGCGCGGGTTGCTGCGGCGCTGATGTCCGATCTGGAGGAGCTTTCCGGTCCGCCGGGCCGCCACCACCATGCTTCGGGCCTTCTCCAGGGAGTTCGACATTTCCTTCTCGCAGTAAACATGGAGGCCGGCCCCAAGACAGGCGTTGGCGTGCTCAGCGTGCATCCAGTCGGGAGTCGCGATGATAGCGGCATCGAGCCCCTTTTCCTTGGCCAAAAGTTCACGGTAATCCTCGTAGACAGTGGTCTTTTGGCCGTACTTGTTGAGATAGCCGCTGGCGTACTGGCGGCTGTACTCCCAGATATCGCAGACGGCGACGATACGGATGCCCGGAATGCGCAGGCAGGACTCCAGAAGGACCCGGCCTTGCTCGCCGCAGCCGACTAGGGCGATCCGGAGTTCGTCCTCCTTATCGGTGATAAGCTCCGGGCCTTTGGACTCGGGACGCTTCTCCTGGTTTTCCTGGCTGAGCCCGTGCCCTGCAACGGCGGCGCCCAGGCCGATGGCAGTCGTCGACTTGATGAAGTCGCGGCGCGAAAACGCCGGTCTATTTTGAGCGGCTTTGTTCTCGGACATTCTTTCTTTTCTCCCTAGAGCCGATCCGCGCTATCGGCCGTGGTCATTTGCCGAAGTCTTTGTCAAAGGCGATGGTGGAGGGCGCGAAGTCGATCGAGCGGACGTATTCGCAGGCTTCCTGAGCCCCGTACTCCCTGTCCATGCCGTTGTCCTCCCATTCTACCGAGAGCGGGCCCGCATAGCCGATGCTGTTCAACTCACGGATGATCTCCTCGAAAGGCACATCGCCGTGGCCGGGGGAGCGGAAGTTCCAGCCGCGCCTCAGGTCGCCGAAGGGGAGATGCGAACCGAGAATTCCTGCCCGGCCGTCCAGGGTCACGGCGGCGTCCTTGATGTGGACATGGTAGATGCGGTCGGCGAATTCGCGGATGAAGAGCTGCGGCTCGAGCCCTTGCCAAACAAGATGACTAGGATCGAAATTGAACCCGATGGCCGGACGGCGGCCGAACTTAACGAGCAGGCGGTCGGCCGTATAGAAATCGAAAGCGATCTCGGTCGGATGGACCTCCAGTCCGAACTTCACACCGCAGCTGTCGAACTCGTCCAGGATGGGCGTCCAGAGCTTGAGGATCTTGTCGAACGCGGCCTCAACCACCTCATCGGGCGTCGGGGGGAACGAGTACCAGGCGTGCCAGATGGGAGAACCCATGAACCCGTTGACCACAGTACAGCCCATCGCCTTGGCGGCGCGGGCGGCCAGCTTCATCTCCTCGATCGCCCATATGCGGATCGTCTGGGGCTTGCCCTTGATTTTATCGGGGACGAAGGCATTGAGGCGCGGGTCGGACTTGTCACCGACACACTGGCCGGCGAGGTGGGAACTCAAGGCCCAGCATTTCAGGTTGTTTTTCTTGAGAATCCGTTTTTTCTCTTGGACATAGGCTTTGTCCCGGGCGGCCTTGCGGACGTTCATGTGGTCGCCCCAACAGGCGATCTCCAATCCGTCATAGCCCCATTTGGATGCCTTTTTACAGATTTCCTCGAAGGGCAGGTCGGCCCATTGTCCTGTGAATAATGTCACCGGTCGCGGCATTTTTCCCTCCCTAAAAATTGACCCAAACGGCTCCCTTTCCG
>CAYOZW010000038.1:0-2143 GCA_964408495.1 uncultured Eubacteriales bacterium | reverse complement strand
TCGCACGCCCTGGATGCCGTCCTCGACACCCGGGAAATCGGCCTCGTCGGCGGTCAGCGACAGGCCAGACTTCCGCTTGGCCAAGGCATTGAGATAGGTGCTGTAGAGGTTGGCGAAGCACTCAAAGTAACCTTCCGGATGGCCGGAAGGGATACGGCTCAGACTTTGCGCTCGGGGAGACATCTTGTCCCGGCCGCGGGAGATTGTTTCGGTGGGCTTGCCGACGTAAGAGACTCTGAGGTAATTAGGATTTTCCTGGGCCCACTCCAGTCCCGCCTTGGTCCCATAGATCCGGATCCGGAACCCGTTGTCCTGGCCGACGGCGATCTGGGAGCTCCAGTACATACCCTTGGCCCCGCCCTCATAGTTGAGTAGGATCGAGGCGTTGTCGTCGAGCGTGCGGCCCTCGCCGAAATGATCGAGCCGGGCGAGGAGGGCCTGGATCTTGAGTCCCGTTGCGTAGGAGACCATGTGCTCGACATGGCTGCCGATGTCGCCGACGCAGTTCGAAGCCCCGGCCCGCTTTGGGTCGGTCCGCCAGGCGGCCTGTTTCTGGCCCGTTTTTTCGAGGAGTGTGGCCAGCCATTCCTGGGGATATTCCCCGCTGACGAAGCGGATGTTGCCGAGCTCTCCGCTCCGGACCATGTCCCGCATATGCTTGACGATGGGGTAGCCCGAATAGGCGTAAGTGACGCAGAAGTAGTTCTGCTTTTCCTTGACCAAGCGGCCGAGCTCCTCGGCGTCGCGGAGGGTCGTGGTCAGGGGCTTGTCGCAGACGACATGGATTCCGTTTTCGATGGCTAGCTTGGCGATCGGGAAGTGAGTGTCGTTGGGTGTCACGATGATAACGAAGTCGATCTTGTCATCGCGTTTTCCCTCGGTCCGGAGCATCTCTTCATAAGTCTCGTAGAGACGCGACTTGTCGACGCCCCAAGCCTCGCCAGTCGCCAGGGTGTTTTCATAGGATTGGGAGAAACAGCCGGCGACAAGCTTGGCCTTGCCGTCCATCGCGATGGCCTTGCGATGGACATCGCCGATAAAAGCGCCCTTCCCGCCGCCGACCATGCCGTAGGTCAGGCGGGTCGTCTGGCTGAGGGTCTCTTGGCCTTCGATCATCTCCGGACCTCCTTCCAGGGATAGGCACCCGCATGCGCCGTCCCAAGAGCGCCAAAATCGTAATCAAGATATATCATGGAAATCGCCGGGAACTCAAGAGTCATGAATCATCCGTCGATCATGGGTCTTGGGAATAAGAATCTGGTTTTTGGCTGCGCTGTCGGCGTGGGCATCATTGACTCAACTTTCCCCTCGATCATCGAGGAGAATGGTCAATCGAGACTGGAAAAGATGTCAGGGGCAACTTGAGACCACCGGGATATCTTTCTCCTAGCGTTGGAGGCGCCAAAAGCGCTGGAATTCGGCCAGACTTCTCCTTTTCAGGGGAAAAGATTAAGAGAAATACTCGCCGGCTGTCTCAGCTGCCATGAGAACTTCCTGATAGGCGATATGGGGCGGAGGAGGCCTCTCCGCCACAAAGGTCAGTTTGAGATGGTCAATGAAAATTGGGCATTGGCGTTCAGGCCGTAATAACGGACAGGGACTTGGCCGTTATCGGGAATACAAGAAGTCACCCGGGCGATGAACTCCAGGTAGTCCATCGCCTCCTGCTCGGCACGGTCTTGGCCCCAACGATAGTCGACCTTGCCCTCTTTCCTCGAAATAATGGAACAGCACCCGGTAAAGGACAGTGCGCTCGGGATGTCGGGGACGATACATTCCCGCCATGGCGGGAGAATGGTCTCAAGAAACGGGCCATCGTCATGGCTCAGGCCGTGTCTGCCCGAAAAACGGGAAAAGCGCCGGCCTCGACGGCTGATTCAAAGCGATAAAGCGTTAACCTGAATTGACGCCTGACGAAAGAGAAGGGAAACAATAGGCAACCAGCCGCGGAATACCCTTTCGAGCCGCATTTTGCGTGGTCTGCAGAATCCCCGGGACCCGGCCTCCGATGCCGGCCAAACAGAACATCTTCCCTCACCTTTTGGGGTGAGAATTGAGCTGTAATTATCCCCCCGCATTTCACCCAGAAAGAGAATTGTTTTGGGGTAACCAGTCTGCCAAGATAATCATGTATAGGTAGAAA
>CAYOZW010000037.1:20344-21067 GCA_964408495.1 uncultured Eubacteriales bacterium | reverse complement strand
AATCGACCGTCATAAATCGGAAGGTCGGATCGACGGCCTCGTTGACGACGGTGAGATTCAACCCGTAGCGCTCGGCAATCGGCTTCCAGTAGTGGACCCCTGCCCCGCCGAGCGGATCCACCCCCAGGCTGATCTTTGCGTCGCGAATGGCGTCCGTGTCGATCACATTGGCAAGATCAGTAATGTAGGTATTGAGATAGTCGTGCCGGTGCGTCGTGGGGGCGCTAAGAGCTTTCTCGTAAGGAATCCTCTTTACACCCCTCAGGCCATTCTCGAGAAACTCGTTTGCCTTCGCCTCGATCCAGGCGGTAACGGCGGATTCCGCCGGCCCGCCGTTTGGGGGATTATACTTGAAGCCACCATCATGGGGCGGATTATGTGAGGGCGTGACCACGACGCCGTCAGCGAGTCCGGTCTTGCGCCCGCGGTTGTAGGTGAGAATCGCATGAGATACGACAGGGGTCGGGGTATATTCGTCTCCCTCCGCGGTCATGACATCCACTCCGTTGGCCGCCAACACTTCCAGCGCGCTGGCATGGGCCGGCTCTGAGAGCGCATGCGTGTCCATGCCGAGAAACAGCGGGCCATCGATCTTCTTCTGCTTCCGGTAGAGGCAAATGGCCTGACTGATGGCGAGGATATGCGTTTCATTAAAAGCCTTTTCGAACGCGGAACCGCGATGTCCTGAGGTGCCGAAGGCAACCCGTTGTTCCGGCACGGAAG
>CAYOZW010000037.1:14876-20334 GCA_964408495.1 uncultured Eubacteriales bacterium | reverse complement strand
GTCTGGGTATGTTCACCAGGATCGATTCTTCGGCCGGTTTACCTGCAAAAGGGCTTACTTTCTTTGCCATATCTCCTCGAGGGAATCTAGGTATCGCTTACCAGAATTGAACTGTGCGGCCTAATGCGATTGTATTCCTTTCGGCAGCCCTCGACAAGGACATTTGCTTCCATTAAGGTATCTGGGATCTCTCCATTGAGAAGCTCATTCCGGAGCTTCCCGGAGGCAGGACAAAACTAACCGCTTATACTGTTCATCAGCCGGTGGCAGACGGTGATGGCTGGCTCCAAAGCGGCGCAGAGAGGGGAGTTCATAGCTCGCATGGGCGCTTCGACGAGCTGCTAGAGCCTCTGAAGTCCTCACAATAAGCAGATTTACAGGAAGGATTTTAATCGTAGTCAAGAGGTCGCCGGTTCGATCCCGATCAGTTCCATCATCTTCCCTGGCCTGGTTTACCGTATCTTTGTCTTTGATAACATTTGGAGCGAAGATGAGCCAGGTTATGCCTCGACTATTGCAATCCTTAGGCCAAACGGATAAAACTCTGCTTCTGAAGAGACATCAGAGGTACCGCTAGGACGCAAGACATGAGGAATCCGAATGATTTTCCCGGGTCCCTGGAGAGAAGAGCCAGGATGCTGATCAGGGGCGCCCGTCTCTACACCGGGAAGGACTTCTGGCAGGCCTGGGCTCAAGGGACGGCCTACCTCCTCGGCAGGTTGTCCGGCCGGGCTGTTCCGCTGGCGGTGTGCTGGGCCACGACCTACCGCTGCCAGTGCCGTTGCCCTCACTGCTATGCCGCGGCAAGACAACGGGAGAATGCCGGTGAGTTGTCGACTGCAGAAGCAAAGATATTGATCGACAGGATAGGAGAGCTCGGTGTGATCAATCTCAACTTCACCGGCGGCGATCCTCTTCTTCGGGAAGACATCCTTGATCTCGTTGCCCACGCCAATAAGCGCGGCTTGATCACCCGCATCACCACCAACGGCTACCTCCTGACCAGGGAGCGCGTCGCTGCAATGCGCAGGGCCGGACTCAACCAGTGCGGTATCTCCATCGACGACGCGGACCCGGACACCCATGACCGGCTGAGGGGCCTGCCCGGGCTCTTCGAGAGGGCGGTCCGGGGATTTGGCCTGCTCCATGAGTTCGGCATCGAGAGCCGGTTCATGACCTATGCTTCCCGTAGAAACCTGCCCGATGGGCTGGAGCGCACAATGAGCTTGGCCAGGCGGCTTCGGGTGGATACCGTCCACATCAATATCCCCTATGCCGCCGGGCTCTGGGCCGACTCATTCGACGAGACGCTCTCTGCTTCCGAAATGGGCCATCTCCGCAAGTTCCTGGGATATATGAAATCGCCATTGGTGCTCATCGAGTTCCCCACGCCCGAAGCCAGGTGTATTATGATCAAGAGGTCGTATCTCTACATCAATGCCTCCGGTGAAGTGACACCCTGTCCTGTTGTCCCTTATGTGATGGGCAATGTGCGGGACGAGCCCCTTGCCCTTATCTGGAAACGGCATGCCGGTCTTCTGCGCCTGGATTATCATGGGGATTGCCCGATGAATAGTCCGGCAGGCAGGGAAGCCCTGCGGGCGCATGCTGCAGCTGTCTCCTCCGGAGAGCTGCGTTGCGGGGCAGGGCGAGGAAACGCCAAAGAGAACTGACAATATTATCCGGCAAAAAGGACTTACGAGTGTCAAGCCCAGGCCGTTTCCGAGCGCCAAAGATCCTCAAGAACGCCCTCTTCATTTTGGTCCTTGCGGCCGGTTTTATCTTTCTCTTTCTCAAAGGGCCCCGACTCCAATCTTTTAGGCACCTCACCATCCTTGAAATTCTCCTGCTTCTTGCGGTTTCTTTCCTGGGATATTTAGTCTTAGGTTTGGGTTTCAGGTCGCTCGTCCGGATCTTTGACGTGGACCTCACCTTCAAGGAGTGGTTCGGGCTGACCGTCTGCAATAACATGTTCAACTATTATCTTCCGGCCAGAGGGGGCATAGTCGTAAAAGCCTACTATTTAAAGAAAAAACACAGCCTCAGCTATCCCCATTACGCCGCGCTCATGGCGGGATCAGTATTCCTCGTGCTGGCCGTGGCGTCATTTGTCGGACTGGTGGTCGTCCTTTTTGTGTCAGCCATGAGGGGACGATTCATCGTTTCTTTGGCCGTGGCGTTTTTTTTAGTTTTCCTTGGTGTCCTGCTCACCGGCTTGGTCACCAAACATCTCTTGAGGCTGAAAATTCACGGGAAATTCGCCAGGCTTAGCCTATTTTTATCGAACCTGAGAGATGGACTGGGCTTTTTTTCTGAGCACAGGAAATACGCTCTCGACTTCTGCCTTCTCTCGGGTTTGTTTTTATTGCTCATAGCCGTTCGATTGCACCTCTGTTTTCTGGCCTTGAATTTCAACGTCAAGTTTTGGTCCGTCCTGCTGATCATGGTCATTACAGAATTTTCCTTTCTGATTTCCGTCATTCCCGGAAATCTGGGCATCAAAGAAGGGATCATCGTTTTCTCGGGCGGGATCTTTGCCATTTCAGCGGACAAGGCCCTGGCAGCGGCCATTCTGGACCGGGCGGTTTCGCTGGTTGTCATCTTCGGATTTGGCTTTATCTACAGCAAAATCCTGCTGGATAAAATGGATGCTATTTATTGGGGTTATAAAAGAAAAAATTGATCGATACACCGAGGAGAGAAAGAGCAGAGAGCGCCACCAGAACCCAGATCAGCGGTTCATGCCAGGCAAGTGTGATGAAAAGCAGCGGGGGGAGCACATAGTAGAGAACATAGGAAAGGCCGAGATAAGTCCAGGGGAGCATCTTGGTGAGTTGTGTTGAGGCCCCCATTTTATTCGAGATGATCTTGACGTATAGAGCCGAAACTCCGACTCCGAGGAGACAAGCCAGGCCAATGAGGGCGAAGAAAAAAGGCTGTCCCTTCGTTTCGCCTAAGATATAAAGCACGAGCAGGAGGTCCGCCGCCACCGCAATATTCAAGGCGAAGCGGAGGGCCCGGTCGGCTTTTCCGCGGCCGGCCATCACGGCGAAGGACTTGACCTTCTCCGCACTGTCAGATTCGAAATCATTGATTTGGTGAAAGAGAATCTGGACCAATTTCTCGGCGAGGACGGCAGAAAGGAGAAGGGGGAGAAGCCATAGGGCGGGACGAAAGAGGGCCCAGGGGAGGAGGGCGTGCAGGATGGCGGCCGACAAAGAGTAGGCCGCTATTCCCCAAACGCCTCGCTCTTTGAAGCGAACCGGCTTCAGAGAATAGAGTATTCCCAAGAGCACCGTCGCCGTGAAAGAGGCAAGAACAAGAAGGCCGCCGCCCGCGCTGATGAGCGCCAGGAAACCCGAGGCCAGGAGAAAAACGGGAATCATTATTCCCGCCAGAGGAGGAAGCGACGTGATCCAGCGCTCCTTGCCCGCGCGTCTGTCGATCTCCCGGTCGGTCAGGTCGTTGATGAGGATGCTCGAGAGGCCCTTGCTCAGGACTGCGTAAAGGAGATAGAGAGAGGCCCTAAATTGCGCGCTCGGATTCAGGCTAGTCCCGGCAACCAAAATCAGGCTGAGCGGAAGCCAAACTTGGCTCATCTTCAGGATGCCACGGGGTTTTATGAAAACCTGGGAGAGCGCTTCAATGAAAAGAGAGTGTTTTCTCTCCATGTAAAGGCCGTCTCCTTCTCTGTCTTGTTTTGAGATAAGGGAACTAGCGGAGCTATTCTAAACGGGATTTGAAAAACTGACAATACGGATCGAGAGAATGGAGCCCCTTTGAGCCGAACAAAGAGGCGTTGTTCCTGCATCCTCCCCTACAAACATCTTTCTTTGAGCAGTCGCTGCATTCCGGGATCTGCGTATACAAAGACCTGAATTCCCGGGCTTTTTCCGAGACCCAGATATCGTCCAGACTTTCCTGGCGGAGGTCGCCGATGATGAAGGGATCGGAAGCCTGGCAAATACAGGCGGACACCCGGCCGCCGCTCGTGATCTTGAGGGCGAACTGAGCGGCCGCGCAGTAATGCAATCTAATAGTCAGGATGTCTTTCCATTTGGAGTAGGTGGAGGAATCGCTGAAACAGGGAATGGTGATGTCAATAATCTTGGTCGGACACAGGGAGCTATAATAAGAAAAAAGACCCTCAGCGAGTTCCAACAACTCGGGGAAGGGCACGATGATCTCTTTGTTCAGTGGTTCTGAAGGAACGTTCGGATAAAGAGTATAAGAATCGACCCCCGACTCGTAGGCAAAAGCCATGATTTCTTGTATTTCCCCTTTATTCACTTCGGTCAACACGCTCGAGATAACGACGCGGAGAGGAGACCTGACAGCATACTCGATGTTGCGGAGGATGGTCTCGTGGTCTTGTCTGGCGCCGCCGTTGAGGTAAGCGTGCCGGCCGGGCTCGAGGGTGTCCAAGGAGAACTGAATAGACCGGACTCCATAGTTGCCCCAGGTGTCTATGAGATCCGGGGTCAGTTTTGTTCCGTTAGTGGCGATCTTGGGCCCGATTCCGTGGTCACGAAAAAGCTCCAGTGCACCGGAGAGATGAGGGTATAAAACCGGTTCTCCACCTGAAAAGAACCAATCCTTCACGGACCTTGCCAGTTCTGAGCGCAACGCCTTTTTGATCAAATCGATATCGAGATGGGAGGGCGGCGCCTGGAGCGATCGTTGGTTGAAGCAATACCTGCAGCTCAAGTTGCACCGGTTGGTCAGGTCAAGGAAGACGGCCCTGAGCCTGCCGAGTTCGGCGAAGGAATCGACATGGTCGCCCTTGAAACGGAATTTGATTTTCTGCATGGATGGTCTTTAAAAAGGTAGGCCTATTTTGTACAGGACCAATGGGTGTGTCAAGAGGGTGTTTCGAGCGGCCTCGCCCCTAATTTTTCTATTGCGAGCCGGTTTTCATGGGGAAAATATGAAGTTTGACTTTTAGAAAATGTTCATTTATTCTTAATCCTTTATTTATGAACATCTGTATATTTCATTATGTTGCGCGCACATAAAAGGAGACCATCAGTGGACCAGGCGGATTTAGAACTCTTCCAAAAGCACGCTGAAACCTGCTGCATTTTCTGCAATCAAAAAAGATTGATGATCATGTGGGCATTAGGAGACAACGAGAAATCTGTCGGCGAAATCGCCAGAGAGCTTGCGCTTTCTCCCCAGGCGATTTCACAAGCCCTGCGCCTGATGAAGGACAGGGGGGTTGTTGCTTCCACGCGGCGGGGACGGCAAATATTTTATCGGATGGCAAATCCAAAGTACTTAAAAGCCCATCGGATGATCCGGAGTGCTTTGATTGAAAATTCAAAATAATCAGGAGGTGAAGTTATGCAGGAGACGGCAATAAGGAAGGACGGGAAAAAATTCATGTGGGACAAGGGAATTTACTCAACTGAGGCTGAGGCGAAAGAAAAAATGGCCCAGTATCAAAAAGACCGTTTTG
>CAYOZW010000037.1:12531-14866 GCA_964408495.1 uncultured Eubacteriales bacterium | reverse complement strand
GAGGAGGGAAAACATTTGATTTACACGCGGAGGGTTGTGACCGAAATCGTGCTGGAGGAAGGAGGTCGACCGCTATGAAAGGATCAGTGCTTGTCATCGGTGCCGGGCCCGCGGGAATGCGTGCGGCTTCCGAATTAGTGCAACAGGGATTCAAGGTTTTTCTTGTTGAGGAGAAGCCGACCATCGGCGGCAAGATGGCCCAAATTGATAAGATGTTTCCCTCGAACGAATGTTCGTCCTGCACTATTTTGCCGAAGATGCTGGAACTCACGAGCAATCCCGATAATATCACAATCATGGCTTTTTCTGAGGTGACAGGTATCGAGGGGACCGCCGGAGATTTTAAGGTCAAGGTCACCAAGAAGCCGAGATATGTGAATCCGATGAAGTGCACCGCCTGCACAGATTGTTTCCCGGTTTGTCCGGTCGGCGGAGTCCCCATGGAATTTAACCTGGGAAGAGGCGTTTCAAAAGCCATCGCCTTCTATTCCCCGTTTCCACCGAGAAAAGCAATAATCTATCCTGATAAATGTGACTACCTTGTCAAAGGAAAATGCGGAGACGATGATAAGCCGCCTTGTGTGAAGGCCTGTGAGCCGGAGGCCATCGATTTCGATCAAAAACCTCAGGAAGTCGAATTGAATGTCGGCGCGGTGATCCTGGCTACCGGCCTGGAGGAGATTACAACAGAGGCCTCGGAAAAATACGGTTACGGTAAGCTTCCCAATATACTGACTTCACTTGCGTACGAACGCCTCCTTTCGGGGCTCGGCCCGACGAGCGGAACTGTGAAACGCGCTGATGGTAAAGAACCCCAGTCCGTCGCTTGGATGATTATGGACAGCGCTTCACCCGTCGGGTTCTCAACCGCAGTCGCAGAGGCGCTGGGAACCGTGGAAAGGAACCCGAATGCGACTGCATCTATTCTGTATGAAGATATGAATCTCCAGAGAAAATCCTATCTTGATTTTTATCAGATGGCGAAAGAAAGAAACGTCAACTTTATTGAAATCGGTGATCTTTCCGTGGCCGAAGGGAATGGCGGCAATATCGTTCTTTCTTACAGCCAATCTGGCAAAAAAGATAATCGTCTTGACGTGGACATGCTTGTTTTGGTGGCCCCCCTTGCTCCTTCTTCCGGGACACGTCAGCTGGCTGAGAAGATAGGGATTCCTTTGGATGATCATGGGTTTTTCCAGAAAAAGCCAGGTAACTCCCATCCCCTGCACACAGTGCGGGATGGGATTTTCGTATGTGGGAGTGTTCAGGAAGAAAAGGGAATCGATGACGCGATCATTCAGTCCTGCGCGGCGGCCGCAAACGCGGCGGCTCTCCTGGCACCGGAAAGGGATCATGAAATAAAGTCGCCACCCAAAAAAGAATCCTTGCCGGTCAAACCCGAGGATGAACCTGCTGTTGCCGTGGTGATTTGCCGTTGTGGAATGAATATCGCAGGACTTCTGGATATCGACGAACTTGTAAAATATACCGGATCATTGCCTCACGTCGAGCATGTTGAAATAACTCCCTTTGGGTGCGATGGTGTCAAGATCAAAGAGCTTTTGCAGAGCAAAAAGTATAACAGGATGGTCTTGGGGGGGTGTTCACCGCGAACACACGAACCGCTTTTCCAACTTCATACGGAAACGGGTGGTTTGAATCGCTATCTGATGGAGATCGTCAACCTGCGCAATCAGTGCACATGGGTGCACTCGAAGGATAAGAAGAAAGCGACGGACAAGGCAAAGATGCTCATGAAGATGGGAGTTAATCGTGCGGCACTGCTCGAACCTCTGGCCGATATTCATGTTCCGGTCACTTCCGGTTGTCTTGTGGTGGGTGGGACACCCAGCGGCATTTCATGTGCGCTCAAGCTGGCCCAGATGGGATTCGAGGTTCATCTGGCAGAGAGCGAAGGAATCCTAAATAGTATTAATGCAAACAACAGCCCCTATGTGAAATCTATGATAGAAGAATTGACTAAGAATGAACATGTCAAGGTTCATCCGGAAACAAGGATAGCCGGTGTTGAAGGCTTTATCGGAAGCTACAAAGCCACTCTTGTCAATTCCGACAAAAAGTCGGAAATAGATATTGGCTCTATTGTGATCGCTACGAACGCGAACATGAAAGCGGATTTGACAGAGGGTGACTATGAGAAAGATTTGCTTCTCTCCAGAGATGACAAGAATTTCTTCATCGGGATGCTGGGTATACTCAATCCGCTGGATTTCAATACAGACGGCGTCTTCAAGTGCGGCTCGGCACGCGCAGATATGGGCATCCTTGAAGCGATTACAGATGGTGAGGGTGCGGCCTCCCGTGTCGCCGGTAT
>CAYOZW010000037.1:0-12521 GCA_964408495.1 uncultured Eubacteriales bacterium | reverse complement strand
AGGAGCTGCTAAAATCTCCGGAGGTCTCAGTTGTTGTTGATGAAAACTGCGATGGCTGTGCCTACTGCATCGAACCCTGTCCTGCTCAGGCACTCACTCTCATCGAATATATGCTGCATGACGGCAGCATCAAGAAAAGTGTGGATAACAACGAGGCCACTTGTAGAGGGTGCGGAATCTGTATGGCCACTTGTCCAAAGAAGGGCATCTATGTGCGCAATTTCATGCCCGAACACTTTAATGCGATGATCCAATCTCTCAGGGAGTAAATGAATATGTCCGACAATTTTGAGCCAACCATTCTCACTTTTTGCTGCAATTGGTGTTCTTATGCAGCCGCGGATGCGGCGGGCACCGCACGGATACAATATCCGGCGAATATCCATATCATCCGCAGTATGTGCTCCGGAATGCTGCATCCAAATTTCATTATAGACGCTCTCACCAAGGGGTTTGCCGATGGAGTCCTTATCTGTGGATGTCACCCGGGTGACTGTCACTATCAGGACGGCAACAAACGGGCTGAAGCACGGGCAGAAGCGATCAATCTCATGCTGGAAGATTTCGGATTGGAGCCGGAGCGTTTCCGGTTAGAATGGATTTCTGCGTCGGAAGGGCCCAAGTTTGCCAGACTCGCAGAAGAAATGACGAAGACACTCAGGGAGTTGGGGCCGAATCCGTATAAAACCGGTTGATTTGCTGTTGAAATAGCAGAAAGATATTAATATCTCATTCCAGGGCTGTAACGATATGACAAGCAAGGTTGATTTCAAGATCATCGACCTGGGCGTTTTCATCATTGCCAATTTGGTGAATATTTTATTGGTCGGGATCTTCCTTGCCCGGCCCATGGGGCTTAAGAAAGTCGAATATATTTTGGGACTTGTCATGGTGAGTCTGATCCTGCCTGTCGGGTTCGCCGTCCTCTTGAATGCTTTGCGAAGGCGAGAATGGTGGACTATCGTGTTGCCCTTGCTCTTGATACTATTCTTGGTGATCGAACTGTTGTTCGATTACATCCTGAAGCTGGATTTTAGGAGCACGGCCCTGCTCTGGCCGTATCTCCTCGTCTTCTATGTCGCCTTGATGGCCATGGTCGGCTACTCTTTCCTGATTAAGAAACCCTACGGATTTATAACCCTCGGCACTTATTTTCTCAGCCTTTTGGCGACCTGGTACTCCTATGCCAAAGTCGGCCATGGATAATAGTTTGCCAATCGGGCTAATTTCTCAATAATCCTGAATCTCAAAGGCATATCGCTTGACGATTTTGTAGCCGTCCTTCTCAGCCACGGCATAGGCATTTTCGTTCTTGAAGAAAAACCAGGTGTCGGCCGGGAAATCATCCTTGAACTGGCCGATATAGCGGCCGTCCTCGTCGAATAAGTCGAAGATATTGTCGCCGTCGGGCACGATCTCAACAGCCACGACCAGCCAGCCGTTTTCCATCAGGGCGAAGCTGTGGTAAGCCGGCTTGAATTTCGGGTACTCGATGTACTTGATGATCTCTTTTTTTTGGTCCTCGGACCTGGAAATAGGCCCTATGCTTCTTAAATATTCTTCTGCAAACCGGCGGACGAAATACTCTTTATCCTTCTCTTTAACCCGGCTGGGTTCATAATCTCTTTGGATGGTCCTTATTTTGCGGCCCTCGGGGGAATAGACGTCGATTGAATATTTTTCCGGATTGCCGAAAAAGACGAAATCCTCCTTTCCCAGACGATATAAAGGCTGCGGCTGATAGGCTATGGTGCTTAGGATTCCGGCAAAGGCCTTGGCGATGGATTTCGCATCTCTTCCAGCCGGCGGCTTGAAACCTTTCTCTTGAGCCAAAAACTCGGAAACGACATTGAACTTGTCATCGAATAAGCCGTAGATGATCTTGAAACTCTGACCGGATTCATTCTCCAGAGGAATAGTACGGATCGAGACGTAGTCTCCTTTGGCATTGATAGAGAGATCTTCGAAAACATCAGGGAGGGCGATCTGCCGAAGGAATTTGCCCGAATCGTCGAAAAAGGAAATTCTCTGACTGATATTATCGGTTACATAGATATGGCCATCCTTGTCGAACCGGGCCGGGGACAAGTTCTGGAATTCGCCCGGGCCTTGGCCCTCGCGGCCGATGGTGAGAAGGTATTGCCCCGTAGGATCATACTTCAGGATTCTCCTTCTTCTCCAGTCGGTGACGTAGAAGTTGCCCTTTTCGTCGGTGTTGAAGACTAAGGTTTCCCCGAACATGTAGTGATCATCGCCCTCAACTTGGCCGATGGTTAGTTCTTCCTTAAAGATAAGCTTCTTTCTCTGGCCGGGCAGAGGCACAGGAGTCTTGGGATTGGAGATGAGCTTGACTTCTTGTTGCTGCTCATATTCTTGTGCTTCTGCGGACCTTGAATTGCCTTCTGAGAGGCCGGCAATAGACAATATCAGGAGGACCAGGACAGAATTGCGAAACGGCTGGCTAGGCATTGCTTCCCCCTTGATATAGTGAGAATAAGAGCATTTTATTCCCCCATTTTCTCTTTGACTATCCAGTGGATCCAGAAAAGCTCAGGTAACTTGTTCCATCAAGTCCAATGGCCAAAAAATAGTCTGTAGTCACCCAGCCCTTCTCTTCTTCCACTTGTGGAAGTCTATCAGTCTTTTGAGGAGGAGATCGTCGTTCTCGCTGGATTCCCATTCGAAAATAGCGTTAATCCTGGCGACGAGATCTTGAAGGTCGGCGCTGATGGGGATCGAAATGCTGTCATAGATGGTCAGCGCATGCTTGATCTCTTGGTAGGTTTTGAAGGCAAAGGAATCCGAGATTTGGCTCCATCTCAAAATGGCCTCTTCATACTTGCCTTCATCCCAGAAAAGCCGGCCTAAGGCATAGAGAGCCCGATCCCTCTCTTCCCCACCCATATCCATAACCAATTGGTAGATTCTTTCTTGTTCCCGGCGATACAGACTGAGAATCTCATCCTCGGATTTGATTCCCCGATCGACCATCCTGCTTATAAAATCTTCGCAGACTTGCTTGAGAACGTAGGCCTTGGCCTTCTGGCTGAAAGCCCTTGGCAACTTTTCTTCTCCCGAGAGAATCCGCTTGGCGATTTCGTACGAATCCAGAAGGTATGCGGCCGCCCGGCGTTCAAAATCATACAAGGAGGCGAGGGTCAACAGAAATTCGGCCCCCGTCTTGGTGCGGGGATTTTCATTCCTGTAAGAGACGAAGTATCCTTGGAGCTCCTTGTTGTAGAAAATCTCTTCCAGGAAATCGAAGCCCGACGAGAATGAGTCGGAAACGACAAAGACGGACCCCAGGTTCTGATAGACGAACTCGCGAACGAACTTGGCCAGTCCCTCACTATCAGGGTTGTACTTTTTGAGGTAGGTTTCGATAAAAATAGCGAGCTGGAGGTCTTCCGGCATCCCCATCAAAGTATCGAGCCTTTTTTGCATGAGCTCCGCTGATATCTGGAGGAATGGCCTGGGTTTTTCGGACGGCACCGGCTGCTTTTTGAGCTGGGGCTTTTTGAGGATGTAGACGGCCAGATCCCCCTTAAAAAGAAAACCCTGGGACGAACCTTCATTCAACCCTTTAAAAGATGGCGGAGGCGGTCCTCCTCCAGTGAGAAGAGGGAATCCTTCGATGGCGTAAAACAACCCGGCTCCTCGGGCCAAGATTTCGTTATAGGGACAATCTCTAAAGAAATATTCTGCGGGAACATCCCTCTTGCCGGCAGTGGTCATGACCGTAACCATCCCCGCCAGGACGGGAGTCCCTTGCTTTTCGTATTTCTCGTTGCGGCGGAAAAATTGGATTTGGTTTTCTGACCCCTTGTCGATTTTGTAAAAAGCGGGCCCTTGAGGGTCTGAAAACGGGCCAGGTGAATAAATTTCCTGCGATGGTCCCGGAGCGGACTCCTCCTTTTCTTTGGCCAGTTCGATCAGTTCGAAGAGCGAGATTTTCGGCAGTGTCCCAAAAGGGCGCTCCACGCTTTTCAGTTGGAAATAGCTATCCATCAGCTTTATGGCAAGATCAGTCCTTTCCTCTTCGCTGAACCGCGTATCAAAGAGGGGCGCCTCGGTCAGGAGCTGCGTGATCTCTTTTTCTTCTGCCTGGGAGATCTGTCGACCGCCAACGCCTGGGTTTGGCTGTTCGATTCTGATACGGGAGAGCGCGTTGATGATTGGCCTGACGTCGATCAGCCCGACCTCCCTGCTATGGCGGTGGCGAGAAGACTGGGAAATCGCGACAAGGCTGATCAGAAAAACGTGAAGCACAAGGGAGATGGAAACGGACAGGGAGAACTGCCTTTTCCCGGAATGAAGCCAGGCCTTGGCCTTATTGATATCGTTTTTAAAGGAGTGGGGCTCGCGCTGATAGATTTCGAAGAGTCCGGAGAAATTTTGTCCCATCCCGGTGCTCCCAGCGTTTATTATCTTATCATGAAGGTTTGCTATGAGCAACTTAGAAGATTTCCGCGCTTTCCGCCAAGCTTCGCTCGCGGCTTCAGCTCGCGATGATATTCTTCTATCAGCACATCCGGGAGTTCCCGAGAGGGACTGGATAGTCGGCTAATCATAATGGAATATTCATCCTGTTTCGTTGTATTATCACCAGAGGGTTTGATGAAGAAGAAGATCCAGAACGGGTTCGTATTAGTATTGGCATCCGTTTTTCTTGCCCTGCTCTGGAGCTGCCGGCATGACAGTGATCAATGGAAAGGCAAAATCGAAAATCATAACGGCGTTGTAGTCGTCAAGAATCCGATCGATCCAATTTATGGGGCGGAAATCTTCAGCCTTGAAGAAGAACTTTCCATTGGCATAAAAGAGGGCTTCAAGGAATACATGTTTTCACGGGTTCGGGACGTTGACGTTGACGACGACGGGAATATCTATGCTCTGGATCAGAAAGAATCGCATATCAAGGTCTTCGACAAAGAAGGGCGATACCTCCGGACGATTGGCCAAAGAGGCCAAGGCCCTGGGGAACTCGGCTCTGCCTATTTCTTTTCGCTCACCTCTCAAGGACATCTCCTTGTGGAGGATGTGAGTAGCCGTCGCATGGTCGTCTTCAAGCTTGAAGGAGAATTCATTAAAAACATCAGCTCCGCTAAGAATTTCTTCATAAGATCTGAGGCCGATTCAAAAGAATGTTTGTACGGGATTATGGTCATCCAGGATGATAATCCCCGTTATGAGCTGCGCAAATTCAGCCCCGGTCTTGACGTATTGCACACAGTGATGTCGTCCCCATCCGTATTGACCAAGCAAAACACTTACAGGGCTTTTTCTCCGATGATCACTTTCGATGTCGACGGGGATGACAACGTTGTTTTCGGCTACCCGGAGACGTATGAAATAAATATCTATGATCCGTCCGGAAAGCCGGGCCGAAAAATCTGCAGAGTATTCAAACCCGTCGAAATCGCTGAGGAAGAGAAAAAGGAACTCGCAAATCATCAACTGCCCCCTGGGTTCAGCTACGACATTCCTGAGTTCCATAGTGCTTTCCAGGGCATATTGGTTGATGATCAGGACCGGATATACGTTTGGACTTGGGAAAAAGATAATGGTGGGTACTACTATGATATTTTCACAGCCGAGGGAAAGTATCTTGTAAAGGTGTTACTCAATTTCACACCATTGGTTATAAAGAAGGATAAAATCTATGCCATAGAGACGGATGAGGAGGGATACCAGACGATCAAACGGTATCAAATCAGGTGGCTGCTTTGATAGGCAGCCGGCCATCGATTTTTTTCGCCATGGTGAAGAATGAGGATGGTGCGGAATTTGCGAATGACCGATGATGGGACCCGCGAAGCTATCTTTTAGCTTGTTGACTCCATCACTGGCAGATATTATCTTAAAGAGCGTAGGTTTATCCGGAGGGGAGATGAAAAAGTCAATCGCCTTGGTTTTTTCTACCATCTTGCTTATTGCTTCCTGTAAACAGGACCGGTTCGGGTGGAAGGGATCGATCGAGGTCGTTGACGGCGTCCAAACGGTCAAGAATCCCGAAGAGCCAGTCTATGCCGGAGACATCGTCGGCTTCAAGGAAGACCTTTCGATTGGAACTTTGGACGGGCAGGATGAGCATGTTTTCTCGCGCATCGCCGGTCTGGATGTAGATGATAATGGGAATATCTATGCGATCGATAGTTCCTCTGCTCATATCAGAGTATTCGACAGCAACGGCGAATACCTAAGGACAATCGGAAGAAAGGGGCAGGGCCCTGGCGAATTCCAGATGCCGATATTTGTTCAGGCCACTTCCCAAGGCGAGCTTGCGGTCTTTGACTATTTAGCTCAGCGGCTCATCTTTTTCTCTACGGACGGCACATACTTGAGGCAAATGTCCGCGGCCCGAGTGAGATATCCTGTAATGCCCATCCGATTGGACTCACAAGGGAACATCGTCGGCTACCAGGTCATGGCTCCTCCGCCGATTGGCGGACTGGAAATCGGGAAATATGATCCGGATTTTGAGCCGATATTTACGATCGTCAGAGAAGAACCGAACAAAGACCGCAGAGAGCGCGTATTCGACCTCGCCAAGCCTGGGCTTGTCTATGCGGTATCGCCGAATGACACCATCGTCTGGGGAAACTCAGCGGTTTATGAATTGCATATCTTGAGCCCAAACGGAAAGCCGCTTAGGACGATTCACAAAAAGTATGATCGGCTGCCGATGACGGCAGACTTCAGAGAGAAATGCGAGAAAGAACTCGCCGGGCTGGTGGCGGGAGGCGTTAAGCTTAATTTCCCTGACCATTTCCCAACCTTCATGGACGTATCCGTCGACGAAAAAGATTGGCTCTGGGTGCGGACATGTGAGCCAGTCGAGGGGGAAGGAGATTTTTTTTATTTTGATATCTTCGATTCAGAGGGGAAGTATCTGGCCAGGGCGCCGATACGGGTGAGCCTGAATCAGAAGTCTGTCTGGAAAAACGACGCGCTCTATACGATCGAAACGGGGGAGGAGGGATTTCAAATGATCAAGAGGTTTAAAGTTCAGTGGAAAATCCCAGGGATAGCCTAAAAAGCTTCCTTATGAATAAACGGGGGTGGAATAATATGCCATATCGAAATTCAGCCAAAAGGCTTCTCATTTTGGGTTTCATCTTTGGACTGGCTTTGCCGGCTCGGCCCGTTGCGGCCGCGGCCAACGAGGAAGTCGTCAGGATCATTCCCTTGCCTGAAGTCGAAAAGCCCCGCCAAATCTGCGCGGAGCACGGCCGGGTATACATCGTGGATGATAGGGATATCGCCGTATATTCCTTCAATGACGGCCGGTTCTTGAGGAAGATCGGCCGGGTCGGCCAGGGGCCTGGCGAGTTCAAGATCGGTCCCGGACGTTTGACTATCCTTGAAGACCGGCTCGCCGTCCGCAATATGTTCGAGGTTGTATTCTTTTCGCTCGCGGGAGACTACCTCAGCCAAGTCAGGGAGCCTTCATTTGCGGGATTTTTCCCTTATCTTCCGGTCGGCAAGAATTTTGTCGCCTTCCCGCATGACAGGCATCAAGACGGATCCTTTGCTCCGGCGACCGGCTGTATCTATGACGGCGAGGGAAAGCTCCTGAAACGCTTTTATCCGGCTCTTCCGGAATTCCCGCCGGCTCCGCCGCCGCCCGGGAGCGGCCCGCCCGCTCAGAAACGGGACGCTTTGATGGTTCGCGAATATGCGGACTGGCTCGTCTATAAAGGAATGATCTTCGTCGTCGACTCAAGAAAAGGTCTCTCGATTTCCGTTTTCGATGAAGAAGGAGATCTTCTCTATGGAATCCAGCACAAGCTCGACCGAGTCAAGGTGACAAAAGAATTTCGAGAGTCTGTTCTGGAGGAAAGGAAAAAGTCCAAATATGCGGAATATGACAATCCCGTGTTCCCCGAATTCTTCCCGGCTTTTGTCAGCTTCAAGATCGACGGCGGCCGTATCTACGTCGTTACCCCGGCTCAGAAGGACGGCCTGTATGAAGTCATCGAAATGGACCTCAAAGGCAAGATCCTCGAGCGCGGCTTCCGATTCCCAGTTAAGCCGATCTTCAATGTCCCCGAGGCGTTTGCCCTTCAGTATGATGTTGAAGACGGCAAATTCTTATGGCTGGAGTATAACGACGCGAAAGAAATCCATGATCTCCATATCCGCTGAGCCGGGGCTCGGGCAGTAGCCTCGCCATTGAGACAATCGCTCCAAAGAGCGCGTCCTTAGGGCTGGAGGTTAAGAGCTTGACAGGCGGCCGGAATTACACCATAATGGAACCAAAATGAAACCAAGGGGAAACCGGCATGGGTACGACAATAACAGTAAAAAACATTCCGGCCGAGCTTTATGAGCGGCTCAAGGTGAGCGCCGCGCTCCACCATCGGAGCATCAATTCCGAGGTCATCGCTCTCATCGAAGCGAGCGTCGCCGCGAAAAAGAGAAAGCCCGAGGAATTCCTGGCGTCCGCCAGGGCCATCAGGGAAAGAACGGGTCGTTACGGGGTGAAACAGGCATTCATCGACAGGGCCAAGAGGGAAGGCCGGCCGTGATCGTCGTCGATACGAACCTCCTGGTCTACCTGTACATCCAAAGTGAGCATACAAAACGGACCGAAAAGGCCTTTCTAAAAGATTCCGCCTGGGTGGCGCCTTTGCTCTGGCGGAGCGAATTCTTAAATGTGCTGACGGCTTGTCTCAGGAAAGGCATCGTCGATCTCGAAGCGGCCATCGAAATTGCGGGCGAGGCGGAACTCCTGATGGAAGGCGGAGAATTCTCTGTGGGGTCTCTGGATGTCCTGAAATTGGCTGCGGAGAGCCGCTGCTCAGCTTACGATTGTGAGTTTGTCGCCCTAGCACACGAACTCAATGCTCCCCTGGTGACAACGGACAGGCAAATCCTCTCCGAATTTCCCGAAGTCGCCAGGTCGCTCGAAGAGTTTGCGGGCTGATCCGAGCAGGCTCCTTTCAATATTTCCACATGGACGGATTATGCAGCCTCCGAGACACTCCGAAGATTGGAATTTGAGCCTGTTTTTTTAGGCGATAAGCCTGGACTAGTTCACAACGACCTATCAGGAGCCCTTTCTATAGACTTTCGGCTCGAGGGTCACATTTTTATCCGGCGCGATCTTGAAAACAAAGCCCAGTCCTTCAATCGTCTCGTCGAACGCGGTTGTTTCGGCGCGCATATACTCGAACTTCTCTTGGAACGCGGAGTCGAAGATCTCCCCCTGGAAATTCCACAAAATCTCATTGCCGATCAGATCATCCCCTGATAGCGCTACTCCCTGTCTGGACGTTCGCTTCTCCTCTGTGGAGAGATCGGGCAGGTCGATAGCGCCGCGGACGAGCGTCCGGCCGGCGCATTTTATCATGAAGTTGCCCTTGCAGTAGCTATCCGCATTTTTCCCCGGCAGGTCGACGATGAATTCATAGAAGATCTTGAATTCCTTGGCCGCCATCTTCGAGGTCGAGGGCTTGGCTTCCACGGGCCGCCATTTCGGTGTGCCTAGCCATTTCTTGAACCAGTCGATCGCTATCCGATTCAGCTCTTCAACGCTGGGACTCACCGTTGCGCCGGCCGGATTCGGCCTGTACATATGGTCGGCGTTCTTGACACGGACGAATTCCGTCTCTACCCCCGCCTTTTTCAAGGCCTCGTAGAGCAATTCCGATTGATTGATGATGACCATCCCGTCATTCTCGCCGTGCCCGATCCAGATAGGGGGGTCCTTAGGGTCAATGTAGGTGATCGGGTTGGCCAGCCTGACAAGATCCGATTTCTCCTTGATCGGCCCGCCCAGGAAGAGCGATTCCGGAGACTTGACGTCGAAATGGTCGATAAAATCGGCGAACCTGGTGTCGTTCATCCTGAGAAAATCGGTCGGGCCGAAGTTATCGACGACCGCCTGGACGCGGCTGGAAAATTCGGGATACCCTCCGTCTCCCTCCAGGTAGCGATCGCCTCCGGAGGTGCCGAGCAGCGCCGCCAGATGGCCGCCTGAAGAAAAGCCCGTCACGCCGATTTTATCGGGGTTGATGTTGTATTTTTTGGCCTGGGACCTGAGCCAGCGGATGACGGTCTTGCAGTCATGAACGGCCGCCGGGAATAAGGCGATATCGCTCGTCCGGTGGGTGATGGAAACACCGACAAAACCCTGCTGCGCGTACCAGATGGCGTCTTCGGCGGATTTGCGGACGTTCCGCCAGGCGCCTCCGGGGATGTCGACGATAGCCGGAGCCGGCTCGATCAGGTTGTCGGGATAAGCGATATCAAGCGTCAGCTTGTGGCCATCGATGACCGCGTAAACCACATCTTTTTCAACGCGGACATGATCCCTGGGGATCTCTTGGGCTGGCGCCGGCGTCTCTTGCGAAAGGAGGCCGCTCGATAACGATAAGACCGTGATGAGCGCTGCCAATGCATGCCGACAGTGTTTATAGAATTTATTTCTTGGCTTAGCGCATAAAATGTTCATCGTCACCTCGAACCTGCAATCAATAGTTCCACTTGGACGTATCTGCTCCGACCGTGGCGTACTTGATGATGTGCTCTTTGAACAGATTGAAAAGCTGTGGGCCGCGGGGGCCCCAGCAGTGGGGCTTGCGGTCTCCGTATTCCACGACACCGTCATAGTATGGATTTTCCGTTTTCTTGAGGAAATTCTCGAGCAGGACGACGGCGTTGTTCAGAAAGAACGTATCCATATCCCCGACATAGACGTGGAGTTTCCCGACGAGCTTGGGACCGAGCCAGGACCAGTTCGTTTCGAGATATTGGCGGAGGTCGTATTTCTTCCACTGCTCGGCGACTTCATGGTCGATCTCGCCGGTCAGCCAGTTCCAGAGGGGCTTGGGATAACCGTCCTCGCCGATGGGCGTGTAGACCGCCTCCCAGATCGCCCATTGCCGGCCGGAGCGGTGCTTGTCGCCAAGGGTCCATTCGTAATAGTAGGTGTCCCTGACCGTATACCAGGGCTGTCCGTCTACATCGCGGCCTTCCGGACGCTCCGTTTTGATCTGGCTGTGCTCCCTGTAATAGGCATTCTTGTCGTTGTAGATATTGACGAGCTCGTAGTACCGGAAGTCCACCGGGTCGGGACAGGACGACCAGGTCCCGCCGAAGAAATCGGGGTGGAAGATCTGGAGGGCCAGGGATTCCCAGCCTCCCGTGGACCCTCCGCTCAGGACCCGGGCATAGGGCTTCCGGATGATCCGGAAGTGCTCTTCGAGATAGGGGATGAGCTCCTCCATGATGGCGTCGCCGTAGGGGCCGACGTTGGGCGAGTTGACGGCGTAAGAGTCGTCATAATAGGGACAGGGATGCTGGAAGGTCACGGCGATCATCCGCGGGCACTCATCCGATATCCAGTACTTGTAGAATCCGCTTCCGCTTCTTGCCGGGGCGCCGCCCGAAGCCGGCTCCTCGGGACGGAAGCCGTGTGGCGCCCGCAGCGAGAAATGGCCCTGGTCGTAGTTTACCGGATAATAAACGTCGGGATGGTCGTCGTACCCCTTTGGAAGAAGGATCGTCGCTCCCAGATATATGGGCTGGCCCCAAAACTCGGTCAGGATCTTGCTCTGGAACTTGATGCGCTTGACCCATTCGGTATCGGGAGGAACGACAACCGACGGGATCACATTCTTACAGCTCAGCGCAATAGTTTGCTCTTCGGCAGGATCAATCCTGATCTTTGAAACGTCGCTGCAAAGGTTTCCCGGGGAAACATTCCACAGCTGCCCTTCCCACTGGTCGTTGTGAAGCCAGAGGGTATGGCCGTCGGAACGCTTGAATTCGGTGTAGATGTTGACGAACCCCTGGACGTAATACTCGCCGGGAGGGATTTCCCCGATACTCTTCAGGGGGAACCCGAAGACCCGGTCATCGACAACGGCCGCCACGTCAGGTTTCAGAGAATAGACGTTCTTTCCCCAGATGGGGATGCCCGTGGCGAAATCGAACCCGGTCTGGAGGCGGGGCTCGGGGCGATCGCGCGTTGAAATGATGACATAGACGCGGCCGGTTATGGGTTCGGCGTGGGCTGACTCGGGAAATGTGATCTCGAAGTTGAGGCCCGTTTCAGCCGGGGGTGAAGAGGCACGCCTGAAAGAAGCGCTGACCGAGAGGGAGAGAGCAACCACGAAGAAGAGGACCAAGAATCTCGAATAAAGGGGCATTTTCTTACTGTGTGACACTGGCTGTCTCCTTCCGTTCCTGCGTGAGGCGGCTCACGGCAACCGTTGATCTGTGGAGCTAGGATATCATATCACTTTTTGGTGCATTTGGGCGGAGGATGTAGAGACCGTGATGGGGCAGGAAGGTTTCCATCCTGTCCAGGCCAAAGCGCGAGGCGGCGATCTTGGCCAGGACTTCTTCTTTGGTCAGAAAATGATGACCCGGGTCGCTGAATTTCTCCGGATCTCTGTCCATGATGACAACAGTCGCGCCTGGCTTGAGGCTGGGAAGAAGATTGTTCAGGAGTTCGACGGGCTTCTCCAGGTCATGGAAGGCGTTGATGATAAAGACCATGTCCAGGGCGC
>CAYOZW010000036.1:0-21175 GCA_964408495.1 uncultured Eubacteriales bacterium | reverse complement strand
TGGCGGCGGGGGGCCCCCGGTTACGGTGGGGGGCAACCGCGGGGCCTGGTTCCGGGGGGTGCGGGGGCCGAGGGCGGCCTCCTGCAGCCATCAAGACCTTATATTATGAAAGGCCTGCCAGCAGAATTGCTTTGCGGCGCCTGTTCTGCTAATAATTCATCCCGGAGATGGTTCTAATGAACAGCCCCTCGATCGTCAAGCCGAAGCCCATCCAGGCTTTCAGGAATAAGAAGTTCATCTACCTCCCCTGCGATCTTCCTTCCAAAATCCTCTCTCAGGCGCTCGAGAAAATGGCTGGGGCCAAGAGGGACCTGGGTTTCTGCTCGCTGTACCAGCTCAACGGAAAGAGCGTCTTGTTCGGAGCGCTGGGCGCATCGGCCGCCGTGCTCGGCCTCGAGACCGTCGTCGCCTCCGGAGCCGAAGACATAGTCGTTCTTGGTTTTTGCGGTTCGCTTTCCCGACGCTTCCGGATCGGCGACGCGGTCGGGATAAGCCGGGCCATGGCCGATGAGGGCACATCACGTCACTATTTTCCTCGAAGGAGATTGTTTCTCCCCTCCCCCACCCTCGTCAGCGAGCTAAAGAGCGCGGCGCCGGGCCTTGCCAGAGCGGTGATCATCTCTACGGATGCCCCCTACCGCGAGACGCGCTCCTGGCTCCGGAGAAGCCGGCAACGGGGCGCCGACCTCATCGACATGGAGACTTCGGCCGTCTTCGCCTTGGCCGCCTTCCACGGGATCAGGGCCGCCTCGCTTCAGATCGTCAGCGACGAGGTTTTCAGCGGACGGCAGAAAACGGGCTTTTCCAGCCCTCTGCTCAAGCAGAGCGTCAGGGACGTTTTCCTGCCGCTTCTTCAGTGCAGGCAATCATATTGAGAGAACGGCGTTAAGTGCTTGATTTGGACGGAGGCGGCTGCCGACGGGCTCTTTCTTTACGACGGGGCCTGGCAGCCTCGCGCAACGGCTCGTTGAGGCTTCCGGTGCGGTAGCCCTCAAGGTCTAAAGTGATGTAGGCGTAGCCTGCCTTCTTGAGCCCGGCGATCAACTTCTGTCTTGCCCCCGGCTTCATGATCCGGCGGAACTCCCCCGGGTTGACCTCGAGCCGAGCGATATCGCCGTGATGCCGCACGCGCACTTGAGTCAGGCCAAATCTCCGGAGGACATCTTCCGCCCGGGCCACTTGAAGAAGTGTCCGACGCTCGATCCCCGTGTAATAAGGGAAGCGGGAGGCCAGACAAGCCAGCGAAGGTTTATCCCAGGTGGGGAGGCTCATCTTTTTCGAAAGCCGTCTGATCTCGATCTTGGTTAGCCCGACCTCTTTTAGGGGTGAGCGGATGCCGAGTTCGCGGCCGGCCAAGGCACCGGGGCGATAATCATCCCGGTCGTCATGATTCGATCCGTCGAGGACATAAGGAAAGGACCTTTGCGCGGCCAGCTCTTTGAGCCGGGAAAAAAGTTCTTGCTTGCAGTGATAACAGCGCAGGGGGGAGTTTTCCGTGAAATCCGGGTTGTCGATCTCCTCGGTCTTGATGACGAGATGCCTCACTCCCATCGTTCGAGCCAGGGCAACGGCCGCCCTGACTTCGCCTTCCGGATAGGTCTCGGAGCGGGCGATGACGGCGAGAACATCCTTCCCGAGTTCCTCGGACGCCACCTTGAGAAGAAAAGTGCTGTCGACACCTCCCGAGAAAGCGACCAGGGTTTTGCCCATGCGGCGGAGGGTCCGGCGGAGCCTCTCCAGCTTCTCCGATGTCGCCTTGGATACCCTCCGGCTCTTCGCGGTCATTATTGTCAATCCTTTCCTCTTCGGCCGATCTCCTCAGCCATTTTTTTTACTTCCCGGATGATCTCGGCCGTGATCTTTTTCTCATCGACCCGGCGGACAAGCTTGCCCTTTCTGAAAAGGGCCCCGGCGCCGCGGCCGCAGGCGACCCCGATATCAGCATCCTTGGCTTCCCCGGGACCGTTGACCGTGCAGCCCATCAGGGCGACCGTCAAAGGGACTCTGATCGCTGCCAGCCGTCTCTCGACCTCCGGGGCGATGCTCATCAGGTCGACCTCCGCCCGGCCGCAGGTCGGACAGGAGATGAAGTCGACCCGGCGGCTGCCGAGTCCGAGGCTGCGGAGAATCCAAAGGGCCACCCGGACCTCCTCCTCCGGAGGAGCGGTCAAGGACACTCGGATCGTATCGGCCAATCCCTCGCTAAGGAGGATACCCAGGCCGGCCGCCGATTTCACGCTTCCGGAGACAAGGCTCCCGGCTTCGGTGATGCCCGCATGAAAAGGGTATTCCACCTGCTTGGCTAAAAGCCTGGAAGCGGCCAAGGTCCGTCCGATATCCGATGCCTTGAGCGATACCTTGATCAGGTCAAAACCCAAGCTTTCGAGGAGGCAGATATGCCCCAAGGCGCTCTCGACCATAGCTTCAGGCGAAGCCTCTCCATGCTTGGCCAGGAGATCCTTCTCCAACGAACCGGAATTCACGCCGATCCGGATGGGCACCATCTGCTCCAGGGCGGCCTTAGCGACCTCCTTGACTTTATCTTTGGAGCCGATCGTGCCGGGATTCAGGCGAAGACCGTCAACCCCGGCCCGAAGGGAGGCCAGGGCCAGCCGATAGTCGAAATGGATGTCGGCGATGATCGGGATAGAGACCCGCTTGCGGATGGTTTTCAAGGCCGCCGCGGCCCGCTCATCGGGTACGGCCAGGCGCACGATCTCACAGCCTTCTTTCTCCAGCCGTTTGATCTGGGCGAAGGTCCTGGCGACCTGGTGGGTCAGAGTCTTGGTCATCGACTGGACGACGACCGGCGCTCCCCCCCCGATCGGCACCCCGCCGACCTTGATCTGCTTTGTCTTCCTCCGGGGAAATATTGTTTTTACCACGGGATGAGGCTTTCCCAGCCGTTGGGCATCCTTTTGACGATGTCGTTGAGGATGATGAAGACGATCAGGAAGATAAAAATGACGAAACCCACCTGCATCCAAATCTGCCGGACTTTGGGGCTGAAATCGCGCCGGAACAATCCTTCCAGGCCTAGGACAAAGATCTGGCCGCCGTCGAATACCGGGATCGGAAAGAGATTGATGACGCCGAGCTGCAAGCTGATCAGCCCGATCCAGCTCAACATGGCCAGGAAGCCCATCTTCAAGGCGGCGTACGAAAGGCTGGCGATCTCCAGCGGCCCGCCGAGCTGCTGAGTCGGGGCGCGCTTCAGGATCAGGTCTTTGATGAATCGGATGATCAGGAAGGCATTCTTGGTGTTGTCAGTGACGCTCTGGACAATGGATCTGACTAAGCCATACTTCTTCATTACCGTCTGGGGCTCAGTATAGGCCCCGATCTTGCCAACCTTGCTCTCGAGTCGCGGCCTGACCAGGAGGCTCAATCTCTGGCCCTGGCGGTCCACGATGAATTCCAAATCCCGGCCGGGGTTCTTTTCGATAAATTCGACGAACTGGTAAAGGTAGATCGGCCGGCCGTCAACAGACAGGATGATGTCGCCCTGCAGCAGCCCGGCCTTCTCGGCCGGTGAGCCGGGCTTGACCATACGCATCTGGGGCAGGAATTTGCCCGTGAAACCGGCATAGCCCAGCGCGTAGCGGGTCCTTTTTCCCGTCCTGAGCGGGAGCTCAAGCGTATCCCCTTCCCTCCGGATCTTGACGGCCATCAGCCGGTCGGGTTTGCTCCCAACGGCCAGTTCGACATCGTTCCAGGTGGCGGCTTTTTCACCATCGATACTGAGGATCTGGTCGTCAAGCCTGAACCCCGCCTCTTCCGCTGGCGACCCGGGCTCGATATAACCGATGACCGGGGCCTCATCCTGATAAGCCGGAACCGTGACTCCGACCATGTTGATGACCGCAAAGATGAAGATGGCCAGCAGGATATTCATCACCGATCCCATGACCATGACCAGGAACCTCTCCCAGCGTGTTTTAGCCAGGAAATGATCCGCGGGGAGAGCCCCCGTCCCGCCTTCCGAGAAAAACTCCCCTTCCCCCAAAAACTTGACGTAGCCGCCCATCGGGATCAGGCTGATCCGATAATCCGTGCCCTTCCACCGGATGCCGAAAAGGCGCTTGCCGTAGCCGAACGAAAACGTTTCCACTCGAATGCCGACCAGCTTGGCGGTGAAAAAGTGGCCGAACTCGTGGATAAAAACGAGGACGCCGAAGACAATGAGGAATGACAACAGGGTCTCGAACACAGTCACCATATTTATTTCCTTCGCTTGATGAAATTTTCGCTCTGAACGCGGGTCTCCCGGTCGATGGCCAGGACGGCTTCCAAGGTCTCCGCCTCGCCAACCTGGTGTCGATCCAAAACCCCGCCGACGACCGCAACAATATCAGAGAAACCGATGCGGCGGTCAAGGAATGCCTCGACGGCCACTTCATTGGCGGCGTTGAGCACAACGGGAAGGCTCTGCCCCTCCTTGAGGGCATGGCGGGCGTAGCCTATGAGCGGGTAACGGGCTTCGTCCACCTCGAAGAACTCGAGTGACCGGACCCGGCTCAACTCAAGCGCCGGCAGTCCCGACGTTTCCCTCTCCGGGTAGGTCAGCGCATACTGGATGGGAACCCGCATGTCGGTGATGCTCAGCTGAGCGAGGGTCGATCCATCCCTCATTTCAACCAACGAATGGACGATACTCTGGGGATGGATGAGGATATCGAGCTCCTCCGGAAGGAGGTCGAAGAGCCAGCGGGCCTCGATGAGCTCCAGGCCTTTGTTCATCAGGGTAGCCGAATCGATGGTCACTTTCCGGCCCATCTTCCAGCGCGGATGGGCCAGCGCCTCGGCAACGGTCTTGGCCTTGATCGCGGAGAGCGGAGTCCGGAAAAACGGGCCTCCCGAGGCCGTCAGGATCGCCTTCTTGACGTGTTCTCTCCGCTCCTTGGCCAGGCATTGGAAAATCCCGCTGTGCTCGCTGTCGACAGGGATGATCTCGGCCCCGGAGGACGCCGCCTTGGACCGGAGGATGGCTCCGCCCACGACCATGCTTTCTTTGTTAGCCAGGGCCACTCTCACCCCCGACTCCACGGCCGCGGCCGTCGGTCTCAGCCCTTCGATGCCGGTGATGGCGGCGACGACAACTTCATTTTCTTCGAAGCGGGCGACTTCTTCGGCTCCCTCGGGCCCGGAAACGACCCGGATAACCGAACCGTCCAGCTCTTTCTTAAATCGGAGGGCTTCCTCTTCCGTCTTGAGCGAAACGATCTTCGGTTGGAACCTCCGGACCTGTTCCAGAAGCAGAGGGACATTGGACCCCGCGGCCAGGCCGGTGACGACATAATCGTCCCCGAGCCGGCCGACGATATCGAGGGTGCTGGTGCCGATGGAGCCGGTCGAACCGAGGACGGCGATCTTCTTCATTTCCAGAAATACTTAACAAAATAATAAAAAATAGGTGAGGCCAGGAGAAGACTGTCGATCCGATCAAGGAATCCGCCGTGCCCGGGCAAGAAGTTGGAGGAATCTTTGACCCCGACAGCCCTCTTGAACAGGGATTCGAGAGGATCGCTGAGTTGGGCGGCCGCGTGAACCAGGACGCCACAGGCCAACGCCTTCCAGAGGTCGACGTCCCTGAGCAGAAACTGCTGCCCGGCGAAAGCCCCCAGGACGGCGCAGGCGATGCCGCCGATGCTCCCCTCCCAGGTCTTATTGGGGCTGGCCAGCGGGGTCATCTTATGCCGCCCCATGAGCTTGCCGAAGAAATAGGCGCCGGTGTCTCCGAGGAAGATGATGCCGGCGAGAAAATAGATAAAATAGGCTCCCTGCTCGAGCTTTATCAAGTAAAGGTAATTCAGCGGAAAGCTGACATAGAGCGCTCCAAAAAAGGTCACCGTAATGGAAGGGATGAAATACGGGAGCTGCTCGACGCGTTGGAAGGTGAAGACGTAAAAGATGGCTGTCAGAAGCAGCGCTCCGAAGAGAGCCAATTCAAAAGGGAACGAGGTCCTGAAATAAAAGGATAGGCTGATGATCAGGGCCACGGCCAGGCCGAGCGGCACATGAGGGTGGAGTTTCTTCTTTCGAGCCAGACTGAAGAACTCCAGCAGGGCGGCCAGGATGAAGAGCTGGGCAACGATGAACATGAGGAACATGGAGCCATACTGGAACAGGAAAAATAGGGGAACCAACAGCAGAAGAGCGGTGCGCAGGCGCTTGAGGAGATTCATGGAAGTCAGCCGCCAGAGGCCGCAGACAAGCTAAGCGCTGCCGGACGAGCGGGCATGGACGGCGCCGAACCTCCTTTCTCGTTTCTGATAATCAAGGAGCGCCTGGAGGAATTCTCGGCGCCGGAAATCCGGCCACAAGACAGGCGTGATCCAGATCTCGGAATAGGCAATCTGCCAGAGCAGGAAATTGGAGATTCGAAGTTCGCCGCTCGTCCGGATGAGCAGGTCGGGATCCGGAATCCCCGCAGTATCCAGGTATCGCTCAAAACCGGCTTCGTCCAGATTATCCGGGTTGACTCCCGGATCCTGGAGGACTCTTTTCACGGCGCCGACAACTTCGGCCCGGCCGCTGTAATTGATGGCCAGGACGATGGTCAGGCGATCATGGGAGCGCGTGATCGTTTCTACTCTTTCAAGCTCTCTCTGAACAGCCTTAGGAATCCCCTCCCTCTGGCCGATGTCAACAAGACGGATTTTGTTTTTGATCAGCTCTTTATCCTGTTTTTGAAGGTATTCCTCGAGGAGTCTCCAGAGCAGTGTGACCTCTTTCTTTGGCCTTTTCCAATTCTCCTTGGAAAAGGCATAAAGAGTCAGGAAGCGGATGCCAAGACGGGCACAGGTTTCGACAACCTCCTGAACGGCTTTCGAGCCGGCCCGGTGCCCTTCGATCCTCGGCTTCCGGCGCTTTTCCGCCCAGCGGCCATTGCCGTCCATGATAACGGCGACGTGCCGGGGAAGCCGGGACGGGTCCAACTGCAGAACGAGTTTTTCCTCTTCGCTTCCGGGAGAAATAAAACCGTTGAGGTCGAATTTCACGGGCTCATTATAAGAGCTACCCCGAGAAAAAGCAACGGGGCTGGACCGGGGGGCGGGAATTTGGTAACCTTATACATCAAATTGAAAGGCGGTAACTATGTGCTTAGGAATCCCGGCCAAAGTGACGCTGGTTGACGATGCCCGGCAGGGAAAGGTCGACTACCTGGGAACCAAGGTCAGGGTCGATTTTTCGCTCCTGGAGGACGTCCAGCCGGGTGATTGGGTCATTATTCATGCCGGGTTCGCCATCACCAAGCTAGACGAAGCGGACGCCCAGGAAACCATTTCCCTCCTACGGGAAATCGCCAAGGCGCACGGAGAATAGGCGTTGTCGGGCCCGATGAAAGAGCTCCGGGACAAATCGATCACCCGGGCCCTCCTCAAGGGGATCGAGGACAGACTGCCGGGCGGCGGCCGGCCCGTCAGGATCATGGAGGTCTGCGGGACCCACACCATGACCATTCATCGCTACGGCCTCAAGACCATGCTCGAGGACGCCGGCGTAGAGATGGTCTCCGGGCCCGGCTGTCCGGTCTGTATCACACCCAATGCCTTCCACGAGGCTTGCCTCGACCTGGTGACGAACAGGGAGAACTTCATCCTGGCCTCCTTCGGGGACATGACCCGTGTTCCCACCAAAAAGGGCTCGCTTCAGACGGTTGTTCCGGCACCGTCTTCACGGGTCAAGATCGTCTATTCCCCCGAGGAAGCCCTGGACCTGGCCAGGGACCATCCCGATAAGGAAATCGTCTTTTTTGGGGTCGGGTTCGAGACGACCATCCCGGCCATCGCCTTGACGGTGAAGAAAGCTGCAGACGAACGGCTGTCCAATTTTTCGACGCTGTCCGCTCTTTGGCTCATCCCGCCGGCGCTCCGGGCGATTCTGGAGGCCGGGGAGACCGTCATTTCCGGTTTCCTCTACCCCGGCCATGTCACTGTCATTATCGGGTTGGAGCCTTATCGATTCATCGCCGAAGAATTCCGGGTGGCGGGGTCCGTCGCCGGGTTTGAGCCCAACGACATCCTCATGGCGATCAGCGCCATCCTGGATCAGATCGCTCAAGGGAAGCCCCGTGTTCACCTGGAATACTCACGTGTCGTCGATCCTCGAGGCAACCCGGTCGCCCGGAAAGTGATCGAAGAGATGCTCGAACCTCGGGATGCCTTCTGGAGGGGCCTGGGCTGTATTCCGCAGAGCGGACTCGGGTTCAAAGATCGGTACAGCCCCTATGACGCTCTCGTCAAGTACGCCCTCGACGTCAAGGAGGAGGCTGACGACCTTCCAGGGTGCCGTTGCGGCGAGGTTCTGCGCGGCCTCATCCCGCCCCCCGGATGTCCGCTCTACGGAAAGAGATGCCGCCCCGACTCACCCTTCGGGCCCTGCATGGTCTCTTTCGAAGGCGCCTGTTTCATCTATCACAAATACGATCGCCGGAGACAGGGAGGATGAGATCCCGATGACCAAGGAAAAGTCCGTCAGCCTCGAACTCGGGAGCGGCGGAAAGAGGATGCGTGATTTTATCGCCGAGCATATCGTCCCTTCCTTCCATAACCCCCTTCTTGACGACCTGGGCGACGCCAGCCACCTGCCCATGGGAGTGGCCTTCACCACGGACAGCTATGTCGTCGACCCCATATTCTTCGCCGGCGGGGACATCGGCACGCTGGCGGTCAACGGGACAGTCAACGACCTAGTCGTCTCCGGCGCCGTGCCCCGCTATCTCTCGCTCGCCTTAATCCTGGAGGAAGGGCTGCCCTGGGAGGATCTGTACAAAATTCTGAGGTCGATCAAGCGGGCGGCAGCACAAGCGGGTGTCCAGATTGCGACCGGAGACACCAAGGTCGTCCGCCGCGGCCAAGCCGACAAGCTCTACATCAATACTTCAGGCGTCGGACTGGTCGTGGCCCGGCCTCAGACGGAGCGCGTCCGCCCGGGTGACCGGATCATCGTGACCGGGACACTCGGTGAACACAGTCTCGCCGTCCTGCTGGCGCGCCAGGAGTTCGGCCTCGAAGCCCGCGTCCGGAGCGACTGCGCTCCATTGATCTATCTCCTCCCTCTTTGGAAAAAAGGAGTGCTCTGGATGCGCGACATCACCAGGGGAGGCTTGGCGACCGTCCTTTCGGAGCTGGCCGAAAAGCTCCCCTATGCGCTCCATGTCGAGGAAGAAAAAATCCCCTTATCGCCGGCCGTGCGGGGAGCAAGCGAGCTCCTGGGCATCGACCCTCTGTTCCTGGCCTGTGAAGGCCGGGCGGTCATCGTCGCACCCCGGAAAAAGGCCGAGGCCGTTCTTAGGGCGATCCGGAAAAGCCCCCTGGGCAAACGGGCGGCCATCATCGGGCAGGTCGACGATCGGACCGGACGGCCGGGCGAACTCCTTCTCGAGACGATGACGGGAGGACTGCGTCTTCTCGAGCCTTTGACATCCGAACTTCTGCCCCGGATCTGTTAACCGGACCATGTTATCCAAAAAATCCCCAAGAATTCGGCTTACGCTTATCTGCCTCTCCGTCGCTTTCTGGGTGTGGACCGGATGCTCTTCCTGCCAGGATAAAGGGGGGGCGAATCTTCAGGACGACGACTCGGCCCTCATAGCCGCCCAGACGGAGGGGCTGCGCGCTTCCGAGGGGGGAAACGCCGAAGTTGACCTTCGCCTGAAGAATACGGGAAAAAAAGAATGGTCGTCCCGGGGCCCGAATCCTTGTTTCCTTTCCTATCACCTCCTGGACGCAACAGGAAAGGTCCTCAAGTTCGAGAACGCCAGGACTTCCCTGCCCCGTCCCGTTCTCCCCGGAGAAGAGATCGGGATTCCGATCCGTGTCAAGGCTCCTCTGGATAAGGGAGCCTACCTCGTCGAGATTGACATCGTTCGCGAAGGCCTGGCCTGGTTCAAGGACTCCGGCAGCCGGACGCTGCTCATATCGCTCCGGGTGGGAGAAAGACAGCGTCCGGCTGGAACGAGTCTCCAGTCGAGCGTTCCCGAATTCAATATCCTCCAAAAACTCATCCGGACAACACTTGAAAACGATGAAGTCTCATTCCAGGGAAAAACCGGCAAAATTGACGGGTTCACGGCCGGCGCTGGCTATCCTCAGGTTTGGCTCCGCGACGCCGCCACCATCATCCCCGCTTCCCGCTATTATTATCCGGAATCCTTCCTGACCTCCTGGCTCGAGGAACATCTGGCTTACCAGAAGCCCGACGGAAGCCTGGAGGACTGGATCGACGCCCAAGGACGCTCGGACAAGAACACCGTCGAAACAGACCAAGAGGCGAGTGCCGTCCAGTCGGCCTACCAGGTTTTCCTCCTGAAGGGAACGGCCTGGCTTGAAAAAAGGGTGGCCGGCGAGACCATTCTCGACCGCCTGGAAAAAGCCGCCGCCTATCTTTTCAAGAGCCGGTTCGACCGGGAGCATGGACTTATCACCGGCGCCCATACGGCCGACTGGGGAGACGTCGATCCTGAGGATCCCGACCAGAAAGCGATCTATATCGACGAACGGACCCGCTGGACGGCGGATATCTATGACCAGAGCATGGGCTATGAGGCCTGCTGCCGACTGGCCTCCATGTTCGCGGCCCTCGGAAAGAGGGAGAAGACCGACTCCTGGGGAAAAAAAGCAGCCTCTCTCCGGGAAGCCGTTGACCGATATCTCTGGCAGGAAGAAAAGGGGTTCTACAGGGTTCATATCCACCTGGATCCCTTTCCCCACGATTTCGCCGAAGACGATATGTTCGCCATGGGAGGAAACACCCAGGCGATTATCGGCGGACTGGCGGACGGCGAGAAAGCGGCCCGGATCATCAGGACCGCCCTCGAACGTCAAGGATCATTCCGGATCTCCACTGTGTCGGGTTCGCTCCTTCCTCCCTACCCGGCCGGGTTTTTCCGGCATCCAGCGATGGACGAGCCCTATGAATACCAGAACGGCGGGCAATGGGACTGGTTTGGCGGCCGGCTGATCCTGGCGATGTTCGAGCACGGCTTCAGCGCCACGGCCAGGGAAAAGCTCATCGAGATCGCGGCCAAGAACATTCGGAACGGCGGATTGTTCGAATGGGACACGAGAGAAGGGAACGGGCGCGGCAGCGATGACTACGCCGGGAGCGCCGGCAGCCTAGCCCGGGCCCTGTACGAGGGATATTTTGGGTTCAAGTTGGGCGAAAAAACCCTCGAGCTGGAGCCGAAGCTCGGGGGGGATGAAGGACGCCTTCGCATTCACATCCCTTCAGCTGGATTATCCGCCGATCTCGATTACCGTCCCGTCGAGAGGGAAAGGAAGGTCCTGTTCCGCTACGAAAGCAATTTTGCCGGTCAGGGGAAGGTCCGGATGCTCATCCCCTGGACTCGGCTTGGCGTTTCCGAACGAGGCGGCGGGAAGGAGATCGAGGTCCTGCGGGACGGGCTGAAAATTCCCTTCTCACTAGAGAAGCGGCGTGACGATGAGTTTGTTGTTGTGGAGACGGATTTCGCGGGCCACGTTATCGAAATAAGGCTGGCGGGATCGACGGGATAGCTGATTACTTGCGGCCGATAGAATAATATTCGAAACCGAGCTTACGCACCGCCACCGGGTTAAAGACGTTCCTCCCGTCGACAATGATCGGGTTGGCCATAGACGCCTTGATCCTCTCGAGGTCCAGCCCGGCGAATTCTTCCCATTCGGTCAGGATGATCAGGGCGTTCGCTCCCTCGGCTGCCTGGCCGGCAGAGTCGCAATACTCCAGACGCTCCGGTTCCGGAGGGTAGATCTCCTTCATGTTCTCCATGGCCTGGGGGTCATAGAGCCGCAATCGGGCCCCATCCTGGAGGAGCTCTCGGATGACGTTGATGCTGGGCGCTTCCCGGATGTCGTCGGTCTCCGGCTTGAAGGCCAGTCCGAGGACGGCGATCCGTTTGTCTTTGAGGATCCAGAGGGCCTGCTTGATCTTTTCGATGAAGACTCCGACCCGGCCAAAATTGATCCTGTCCGCTTCCTTGAGCAGGCTCATGTCCACGCCCAGGTCCTCACCGATCTTGACCAAGGCCTTGATGTCCTTGGGAAAACAGGAGCCTCCGTAGCCGATCCCCGCACTTAGAAAGCGGTCCCCGATACGCGGGTCGAACCCCATGCCCTCGGCCACCTGTTCGACATTAGCGTCGGTCCGATCGCAGAGATTCGAGATCAGGTTAATATAGGAAATCTTCAGGGCGAGGAAGGAGTTGGAAGCGTGTTTGATCAGTTCGGCCGTGTCGATGTTGGTGACGACCAACCGGTCCCGGAGCTTTTCATAGATGCCGCAGAGAAGGTCCCGGGCCCGCTCGGTCTCTACGCCAAGGATGATGCGGTCGGGATGGAGAAAATCGGAGACTGCGGACCCTTCCCTTAAGAATTCAGGGTTGGAGGCGATATCGAATTCGATGTCCGTCTTTTTATAGAGCCCGATCGTCCGCTTGATCCAAAACGAGGTCTTGACCGGGACGGTGCTCTTCTCCACCACGAGCTTGTACCGATTGAGGTTGTCGGCGATCAGGCGGGAGACCTCTTCGATCTGGGACATGTCAGCGCTGCCGTCGACGTGCTGGGGAGTGCCGACGCAGACAAAGATGACATCGGCCTCCCTGATGACGGCGTTCAGGTCGGGGCTGAAGGACAGCTGGCCCTTCCGGATGTTTTCGGCCAGGAGACTGTCCAGGCCGGGCTCGTAGATAGGGACCTCTCCCTTGGAAATCTGGTCGATCTTTTCCCCGTCCTTGTCCGTACCGATGACCTGATTGCCGAGATCGGCCAGCCCGGCCGCCGTCACCAGGCCGACGTAGCCCGTACCGAGGACCGCGATCTTCATCTCTCCCCTCCTCTAGGCCTTGATGACGTTCCGGCGCTTTCTCTTGATAACGTTCCGTGTGTCTACGATCAGCGGCGCGTTCCGGACGATCCTATCGAAGTCATAGGCCGAATGATCGGTAACGATGATAACCGCGTCGCTCGTCCGGAGCCTCTTCGGAGTAAGGGCAACGGAACGCAGGTTAATACCGGGATATTCCCGGTGCCCGGTGGAGCGCGGGACGTAGGGATCGTTGTAGGCGACCCGGGCGCCCTTCTGCTTGAAGATGCTGATGATCTTGAGGGCGGGTGATTCGCGCTGGTCGTCTATGTCCTTCTTGTAGGCGATCCCGAGGACGAGGATACCGGCGCCGCGGATCGATTTCCCCCGCCGGTTCAAGGCCTCGACCGTCTTGTTGACGACATAATAGGGCATCCGGGTGTTGATCTCTCCGGCCAGTTCTATGAACTTGGTTGGATAATCGACTTCCTTGGCTTTCCAGGTCAGGTAAAAGGGGTCGACAGGGATGCAGTGCCCTCCGTATCCCGGCCCGGGGTAGAAGGGCATATAGCCGAAGGGCTTGGAGGCGGCGGCCCGGATGACCTCCCAGACATCGATGCCCATCCGCTCAAAGATGATCTTCAATTCATTGACCAGGGCGATGTTCACCGACCGGAAAATATTCTCCAGGAGCTTGACGGCTTCGGCTACCCTTGTCGAAGAGACGGGCACGGTCCGGACGACGACTTGGGCGTAGAGGAGATCGGCCAGGCGGCGGCAGGCCGGGGTGAGCCCCCCGACAACCTTGGGGATCGTCTCCGTTGAGTAGGAAGGGTTGCCGGGGTCCTCCCGCTCTGGGGAATAGGCCAGGGCGAAATCCAGACCGGGGCGCAGCCCGCCCTGTTCCAGGATGGGCTGAATCTCTTCGTCGGTCGTCCCGGGATAGGTGGTGCTCTCGAGGATGACGAGTTGTCCCTTTTTTAGATACTTGGCGATGACCCGGGTGGTCTGGAGGACAAAGGAAAGGTCCGGGTTCTTGTGGGCATCCAGGGGCGTGGGGACACAGATGATAATGACGTCCACATTGCGCAACCGGGCAAAGTCGGCGGTCGCCCGGAAGGTTTTTTTCTCCAAAAATAGTTTTAGTTCCCGGGCCGAGATATGGCGGATATAGCTCCTCCCCCGGTTCAGGGACATCACTTTCTTGGGGTCAATATCAAAGCCAGTGACCCGGAAGCCTTTGGTCAGGAACAGCTTGGCCAGAGGGAGGCCGACGTAGCCCAGCCCAATAACGCCGATATGCGCCCGCTTGGTGCGGATTCTTGTCTCGAGGGTCGAGTACGCTTGGCTCATCCTATCTCCTTTTCTTATACCAGGCCACCGCTTTCTTTAACCCCTGTTTGAAACCAACCAAGGGCTCGAATCCGATTTCTTTTCTGGCTTTGTCGATATCGGCAAAGGAATGGAGGATATCGCCCGGCCGGGGGGGCGCATAAATAGGTTGTATGGCAACTCCCAGCAGGCCGGCGATCTCCCGGGCCAGGGTGTTGACCGTTGTCCTTTCGCCGCAGGCGATATTGAAGACCTCTCCCGCGGCCGTCTCCGGCGCCTCGATAGCCCTCAGGTTGGCTTCGACGACATTGGCGACATGGGTGAAATCCCGGGACTGTTCGCCATCGCCGAATATCTGCGGCCTTTCTCCCCTCATCATCTGGGTGATAAACAAAGGGATGGCGGCCGCGTACTGGCTGGAAGGATCCTGACGGGGGCCGAAGACGTTGAAATAGCGGAGGCAGATCGTCTCCAAGCCGTAGACGTCAAAGAAGACCTGGCAATATTTTTCATCGATGAGTTTGTGGACGGCGTAGGGCGAAAGGGGCTTTCCCTCGGGCCCCTCCCTCTTGGGAAGCTCTGGATCGTCTCCGTAAACCGAAGACGAGGAAGCGAAAACGAATTTCTTGAGCTTGACTTCGATGCTAGCTACAAGCAGGTTTAGAGTGCCATTGACATTGATATCATGGGCCAGGAGCGGCTCCTCGATCGACCGAGGCACGGAAGGAAGGGCAGCCTGGTGAAGGACGTAGTCAGTTCCCCGGACGGCCCTCCGGCAGGTCTCCAGGTCGCGGATATCCCCCTCGATGAGGTCGATAAAATTCTTGAAGGGGGCGAGGTTCTCCCGCTTGCCGGTGATGAAACTGTCGAGCACCCGGACCTTCTCTCCCCTCCGGACCAGCTCCTCGGCGATGTGGGAGCCGATGAAGCCGGCGCCCCCCGTGACGAGATAGGTCTTCATGATCGACTTGCCTGCAGGAAAGATTAAAGATAACCCAGTTCCTCCAGCCTCTTGAGGACGATGGCGACACTCTCTTCGAGCGTCTCCTTATCAGTCTGCAAGAGGATCTCGGGGGTCTCGGGTTCTTCGTAGGGGTCGGATATCCCGGTGAACTCCTTGATCTCTCCCCTCATCGCCTTCTGGTACATCCCTTTGACGTCCCGCCGGATGCACACCTCGAGCGCGCACTTGGCATAAACCTCGATGAAGTTCCCGATCTCCCCGCGCGAGCGCGCCCGGACATCACGGTAGGGAGAAATGAACGAGGTCAGGACGGCGACGCCGTTGCGGGTCAAGAGTTTGGCCACGAAGGTGACCCGGCGGATGTTCTCGTCGCGGTCTTCCTTAGAAAAGCCCAGGTCACGGGTGAGGTCTTGACGGACGATATCGCCGTCCAGCCTTTCGGCCCGCAGTCCTCTCCCGCGAAGGATCTCGGCGACCCGGTCGGCCACGGCCGATTTGCCCGAGCAGGGCAATCCCGTGAACCACAGGGTGAATCCTTTCTGGCTATCGTTTTTCTTCTCGACCATTGCGTCTCGTCTCCTCTCTGGACTTGCGGCTTCTCTTCCACCTACTCAATGAACGGATTCTCGAACTGCATGATGATCTTGGCCACTTCGGGCCGCATCAGCTCGGGCGGTGGGACCTGCCCATTGACCAGGAGGTCCCTGATCTTCGTCCCGCTGAATTGGATCTGCTCGGAGGGAGGATGGGGACAGATCTTCTCGTTCACCACGGACTGGCACTTCCTGCAGTAATAAAACGCCCGGAAAAAGAGCGGCACAATCCCCAGGTCGGGGAATTCCTCAAAGATGTCCTGGGCCGCATAGGGATGATAGTAGCTGCCGACACCGGCATGGTCCCGCCCGATGATGATATGAGTGCAACCGAAATTCTTCCGGACGATGGCGTGGTGGATGGCCTCCCGGGGCCCGGCGTAGCGCATCTCCATCTGCAGGATGGCCATGACGGCCCTTTCCTTGAGGTAATAGTGCTTGATCAGCTCATCGTAGGAAGCCAGGATGACCTCGTCCTTGAAATCCCCTTTTTTCTTGCGGCCGATCACGGGGTTGACGAAGATGCCGTCGGTGAAGGTCATAGCCGTCTTCTGGACGTACTCGTGGCCGATGTGCGGCGTGTTCCTCGTCTGGAAGGCCACAACCGTCTTCCAGCCCTTCTCCCTGAACAGGATCCGCGTCTCTTTGGGGGCGAGCTTATAGCGGTCGAAGGGCGTTGGCGAGATCTCGAGGACGTCGATGGCCCCGGCCAGCAGGACCTCTTTCATCCCGGCGACCTTAGCCACGCCCGGGTGAGCCCGATCCATGGTCAGGAACACTTTCTCGGCGAGCTCGTCGCAGTCGAACTCATATTTCTCCTCCAGGTGGAGGATGGCCACCGGCCGACCGCTCTCGTTCTGGAGGACGATGTCTTTCCCCTCCTGGAACCTCGCCGCCTCTTCGCGCCCGGCGTCGAGGACAATCGGGATGGTCCAGGGGAGGTCGTTCTGCAGTCGCATCTCGTTAAGGACATTCCGGAAATCGGCCTTTCCCATGAATCCTTCGAGCGGCGAAAAGACGCCCGTGGCGATGTTCTCGACGTCGGAAACGGATTCAGCGGGGATCTTGAGGACGGGGAGAGTTTTGACCCTATCCAAGGCTTCTTTGCGGCGGTCCCCCCAAAGGACGCGCTCGGTCAATCTTCCGCCGTGGGGATGTATCATCTGTTCCTCCGGTTATTCGGCTGGGAATGGAGTGGAGCCCGGCGGTCAATCGAGATAGCCGAGGGCTTTCAATCTCTCTTTGACTTTTTCCTCGTCCTCCTTGCTGAAGGCCTCTCCGGCTGTCTCTTCCTGCGCAAGCTTCTCCCGCAGGACCTTGGCCACATAGCTGGATACGGAGGGGATATCCGTCCCCTTAATGACCTCCTCTATTTTCTTATAGAGGGACGTGGGGATGGATACGCTCAGAGACTCTTTTTCCATGGTCATTCCTCTTCAGGCCAGAAGGCGTTAGACAGGCCATCCAGCCTCAATCGCCCTAAAATACAGATAAGAAATATATATGAACTGGCGTTCTTTTTCAACTCGCCTCTATTTTTAGCCTGGAAAAGGGGTCCGCCCGGGGCGACCGGCCGGCTTGACAATTCCCCTGGTTTGATGTTTATTAAGACTACTCCATGACTGAAGACCCTTCCCCTGCCCCCTGAAATGGAAAAATTCACTCACCCCTATATCCGGAAAAGCGTCTTTTCCGGAGTCCTCGACAGGAACCTCCGCAAGCTCGAAAACCGCCTCGGAGTGAACCTCTCGATCAGGGGAGACAGCCTGATCGTGGACGGCCAGCCCAAGAAGGTCGAGTTTGCCAAGCTTTACTTCGAGAAGATGAGCGAGCTCGAGGAGCGCGGCTGTCCGCTCCGGGAAGAGGACTTCCACATCGCCCTGGACCTCCTTGAGGGGGGGAACAGCCAGGCCCTGGAATCCTACTTTCCAGCCGAGGCCCTGAGCCTCTCCCGGAAATCGGTGAATCCCAAGAGTCTCAACCAGCAGGAGTACATCAAGGCTATCCGCGGGTTCGATCTGGTTTTCGGTATCGGCCCGGCCGGAACCGGAAAAACTTACCTAGCCATGGCCATGGCCCTGACCCTCCTCCAGGAAAAACAGGTCAACCGCATTATCCTCACGCGTCCGGCCGTCGAAGCCGGAGAGAAACTCGGCTTCCTACCCGGCGACCTGTACCAGAAGATCAATCCCTACCTCCGCCCGCTTTACGACGCCCTCTTCGACCTCACCCGGACCGATCAGGCCAACCGCCTGATCGAGAGGGGCATAATCGAGATCGCCCCCCTGGCTTTTATGAGGGGCCGGACTCTCAACGATTCCTTCATCATCCTCGACGAAGCCCAGAACTCCACCCGGGAGCAGATGAAAATGCTTCTGACCCGAGCCGGGTTCGGTTCCAAGGTCGTCGTCACAGCCGATATCACCCAGATCGACCTGCCCCAGCCCAAGAAATCGGGCGTCCTGGAGGCGATCAGGATCCTGACATCCATCCCCGAGATCGCTTTTATCCGTTTTAATGAGAAGGACGTGGTCCGGCATCCTCTCGTTCAGAAGATCATCAAGGCCTATGACAAGGCGGAATCCAAGGCCTCCAAAGTGACATGAATTTTATATCGTTCCGGCGCCTCAAGCTTTTTAAGAGCCCTTCTCCCCGTCCCAAGGACGACGGTGACGAGCCCGAAGCCAGGGATAAGGCCACGAACTTCTGGCGGCGGATCGTTCGTCATCCCTTTTTCTACCTGATCATTTTCGTTTTCCTCCTCGCCTATTTTCTCTCCTACGTTCCCTCCCGCTCCCTCCCCAAGATCGGGGAGGGCGAGATCGCCGCGGCCGACATCATCGCCCCCGGCGACTTGACCATCGAGGACACTGAGACGACCGCCGCGCGGAAGGCCGCAGCCGCGGAAGCGGTCCTGCCGGTCTACCACTTCGACGAGAACTCTTTCCTGAACACCGAGGAAAACATCCGGCAGTTCTTCGAGTTCGGCCGGGAGAGCTTGAAGACCGGAGGTCCGCCCGCCAGCGCCGCCGAGCTCCAAACCGCCGTCGCCGAGAGGTTCGGACTGGATATCCCAATCAGCGAGTTTGACACCCTGATCAGGGCGAATTTCTCCTCTGAGATCGAGGAAACGCTAGTCAGCCTGATCGGGAAGGTTTCTTCCCGGGGGATTATTGTTTCCAAGAATCTTTTCATCCGCCGCGAGCCCGAGAGGGGATTTTTCCTGGTCCGCAAACCGGGGAACGAACAGCTGACCCAGGTGGGCGGGATCCTGGACGTCAAGGAAGCCCGGAGCCAGTTCGCTGCAGAGGCCGAAAAGCTCGAGATCTCGGCCCGAAACAAGAGGCTCCTGGTCGGCCTGGCGGACGCCCTGCTCGCCCCCAATATCACCTATAACAACCTGGAAACGGAGTCCAGAAAAGAGCTGGCCAGGGACCGGGAAGAGACCGTCTTTTACACCATAAAAAAGGGCAAGGTTATTGTCCGCAAGGGCGACGAAGCAACCGACGAGGATATCAAGCGGATCTCGATCATCAACCAGAATCTTCGCGGAGCGCGGGACTGGATCGTCCATTTCGCTGGAACGCTCCTCCTCTTCGCTTTGATCTTCGTCACGCTCTGGTATTTCCTGAAATCGCTGCTCAAGTTCCGGGCGGCGCTCAATATCTTCCGGATGATGGGCCTTCACCTCCTTTTCGGACTTCTGGTCTACAAACTGGCCATTTTCGTGACAACCCTATTCAGCCAGGTATCCCGCATTCCCGTCCTCACCGATGCCCAGATCTACCGCTATGCCTTCCCTTTCCAGTTCGGAGGCATCCTTTTCGCCTTTCTGACCAACAACACCATCACTCTGATCTTCATCGTTCTCAACAGCATTCTGGTCGGCTACCTCTTCCAAGGCAGTTTCCAGCTGATGCTTTTTAGTTTCATCGGCGGACTGGCGGCCGTCTACGGAATCCGTTATTACAAGAAACAGAGGCGCACATCGGCGCTACGCGCCGGCCTATTCGTGGTCGCCCCGACCAGCGTCTTTTTGATCATCATCTTCGAGCTCATCAGGGAAAAGATCAATGCGCCGGGTGTCTTCGCCGCCGAGATCGGCATGGGCGTGCTGGGCGGAGTCCTGAGCGCCGCCCTGGCCTTTGTGCTCCTGCCGATCGTCGAGAACGTCTTCGGGTTCATCACCTCAACCAAGCTCCTCGACCTGACCAACTCGGACCTCCCCATTTTCCGGCGCATGGCCATGGAAGCGCCCGGCTCCTACCACCATTCGCTGATCGTCTCCGCGCTGGCCGAAAAGGCGGCCGAGGAGACCGGCCTGGACGTGATGCTGGTCAAGGCCGGGTCGCTCTACCACGACATCGGCAAGGTCAAGCGGCCCGAATACTTCATCGAGAATATCAGCCGCAATCCCGACCTCCATAAGGATTTGGCGCCGAGCCTCAGCTCGCTGGTCATCATCAATCACGTCAAGGAAGGAGTGGAGCTCGCCCGGAAGCTGAGACTCCCCAAGAAGATCAAGGAGATCATCGAGCAGCACCACGGCAGCTCGCTGGTCCGCTATTTCTTCAACAAGGCCAAAGAGGTCTACGACCCGGACATGCAAACGATCGAGGAGGAGAACTACCGCTATCCCGGCCCTCCTCCCCAGAGCAAGGAGGCCGCCCTGGTCATGCTGGCCGACTCGATCGAAGCCGCTTCGCGGAGCATCAAAACTCCTTCCCGTGAAAGCTTGAAGCGAGTGATCGTTGAGATCTTTGAGAGCTACCTCCAGGATGGCCAGCTCGACAACTGCGACTTCTCGCTCCGCGAGCTCCGGGCCATCGCCGCCTCTTTTCACACGACGCTCTACGCGATCTATCACCCCCGCCTCGAATATCCGGGGTTCAACTTCGAGATGAAAAAAAAGAAAAAGCCGGACAACGGCAAAAAGGTCAATGATCGAGGTCCTCAATCTCCAGTCTAGATACTGGATAAACCGGAGAAAATTCGCCGGCCTACTCGCCAGGCTGGTCCAAAGGTATAATCTCGGCAATGCCGAGGTCACGCTGGCCTTTGTGGATACGCGGCGGATCGCCAGACTCAACCGGAGGTTCATGAAAAGAGACGGGCCGACCGACGTTCTGAGCTTCCCCAGCGGGGAAAAAATTGAGGAGGGAAGGCCCTATCTCGGCGATATCGCCATCTCGGTTCCCCAGGCCTTCAAGCAGAGCTTCGCCGAGGCTCATGGTCTGGAAACGGAACTCCTGGACCTGACCGTCCACGGGTTTCTGCACCTCCTCCACTTCGATCACGGCCAGGGGATCGAAGCGGAGGAGGTCCGGGTCCGGAAGGCCCTGATCGAGGAGGAGTAGAGGGATGACAGCGAATTTTTGGACGTGGGCAGGCTTGACCCTCCTTTTCCTCCTGGCCCTCTTCCTTTCTCTCTTCCACGCCTGCCTGAATACGTTCTCCAAGATATCGCTGAGCCGGTTCC
>CAYOZW010000035.1:11618-21535 GCA_964408495.1 uncultured Eubacteriales bacterium | reverse complement strand
AAAAACGAGCGAAACAGCAGCGATAATTAGAATGCCTAGGATTCCTGATAAAACATATTTTTTCATATATTCCTCCTTTCCACTAAGTTCACATCTGCAAGTTGCCGTGTCAATAGATTGCTCAAGGATGTCCTATTTTGTCCGGTTTTGTCCGGTTATGCCCGAGGTCAACGCTTTTTTGCCTCACATTTCTGAGATAAGCCAGCGTCCAAATTCGTCTAAGGTGGAGTATCTAAGGAGCAATTATGTTATACACATTTGACATTGTGGCTACATTTATATATAATGTAGTCACATCTGGAGGCACCCATGCCGGTCGGCATAAGAGAATTGAAAAACAACCTGAGCCAGTACCTCGACAAAGTCAAACAGGGGGAGAACCTGGCCGTCACCGATAGAGGCAAGATCATTGCCTATATCCTTCCCGCCGAAAAAAGCCCCAACCACGATGAGTTGATCCGCATGGTCCGGGAAGAAAAGGCCTCTTGGAAGGGAGGCAAACCCGCCGGATCAGCGAAGCCGGCTACTGCAGAGGGAAAACCGGTCTCTGAAATCGTGACCGAAGAAAGACGATGATCCTGTATCTCGAGACCAGCAACCTCGTCAAACTCTATGTCCGCGAGTCCGATTCAGCTGAGGTCGCCAGACTCGTCGCCGAGGCCGAAGTCGTCGCGACATCGATCGTCGCCTACCCGGAGGCGAGGGCTGCGTTTGCCCGGAAATTCAGGGAAAAGGGCATCACGGAAGAAGACTACAAACGCATCAAAAAAGACCTGGACAACGATTGGGAGGAGTATTTCATCATCAAACTGACCGATGTCGTCGCCAAGTCCTCCGGCGACCTGGCCGAGAAATGCGCCCTCCGCGGATTCGACGCCCTCCATCTGGCCTCGGCGCTCGAACTCAAGAAAGCCCTCCCCCATCCTATTTTCTTCTCCTCATCCGACGCCCGGCTTAAAGATTCCGCCAAAAAAGAAGGACTCCTCTAGCTTTCTTGTTGATTTTCCCGCGCAGAAATTATAGAATTTGTCTTCTATTTTCTTTCTGAAATCCAATTCGAGGGAGGAATCATATGGATAAGGCCGCCATCGACAGAGCGAAAGAACACTTCGGAAAAATCCTGGAAGTCCAGATGGAGCGGATGGAGAGTCTGAGATCCGCGCCCGACTGGATCGACTACGGCAAGATCTCGCCGATCCGGGTCGGCATCATCGGCGGTGACGGCATCGGCCCCTTTATCGCCAAGGACGCAAGCCGCGTCCTTCATTTCATGCTCAAGGACGAGGTCAAGAGCGGCAAGGTCACGATCGCCAACATCGAGGGCCTAACCATCGAGAACCGGGCCGCCTGCAACAAGCCCATCCCGGACGACGTCCTGGTCGAGATCAAGAAATACCACGTCACCCTGAAGGGCCCGACGACCACCCCCCGCAAGGGCGACCCCTGGCCGAACATCGAGAGTTGCAACGTGGCCGTGCGGAAGGAACTCGACCTCTTCGCCAACGTCCGGCCTGTCCGGGTTCCCAAGCAGGGCATCGACTGGATCTTCTTTCGAGAAAATACCGAGGACATGTACGCCCTCGGCCCCTACGGGATCGAGGTGGACAAGGACATCGCCATCGATTTCCGTCTGATCACCGCCCCGGGATCCGACCGCATCTGCCGGTTGGCCTTCGAACACGCCAAGAAGAACGGCCGCACCCGGGTCACCTGCGTCACCAAGGCCAACGTCATCAAGACGACCGACGGCCGCTTCCTGGAGAACTTCTACAGGATCGCCAAGGAATACCCGGGGATCGAAGTCGACGACTGGTATATCGATATCATGACCGCCAAGCTGGTCGACGAGAAGCGCCGCCGTGACTTCCAGGTCATGGTGCTCCCCAACCTCTACGGCGACATCCTGACCGACGAAGCGGCCGAGTTCCAGGGCGGCGTCGGCACCGCCGGCTCGGCCAACATCGGCAAGCAGTACGCCATGTTCGAGGCCATCCACGGCTCGGCGCCCCGGATGGTCAAGGAAGGACGCGCCCAGTATGCCGACCCGGCCAGCATGATCCGGGCCGCCTCGATGCTCATCAGCCACATCGGATTCGCCGAAAAAGGCAAGACCCTGGAGATGGCCCTCGACATCTGCGGCCAGTACGAAAAGAAGCTCCAGGTCACCGGCCGTCCGACCGGCTCGTCCGGCGAAGCCTTCACCGACTACCTGATGGAGACGATCCAGGACCCGAACCTGAAGAGCCGCTGGGAAGGGTACGTCAAGGGATAGCCTGCCGGCGGGCGAGGATCGCGCAGGATTCCGCCGCCTTGACTCCCCTGTTGAATTTATATATATAAGGATTTTAAATCAGGAATAACAAGGAGGTATATATGCATCATCAAAGAAAGAAGATCGCACTGATCGGCGGCGGACAGATCGGCCAGAACCTGGCCATGCTAGCCGCCATGAAAGAGCTGGGTGACATCGTCATCCTGGACGTGCCCGATTACGTGGGCCCGATCCAGGGCAAGGCCCTCGACCTGATGGAGATGGCTCCGCACGGCAATTATGACGCCAACATCACGGGCACGGGGGATTTCAAAGACCTCGAAGGCACCGATGTGGTCATCATCACGGCCGGCAAGCCCCGCCAGGCCGGGATGACCCGCGAGGACTTGCTCGCCACCAACATCGCCATCATCACGACCGTCGCTGAAGGGATCAAGCAGTACGCCCCCAAGGCTTTCTGCATCGTCGTCACCAACCCGCTCGACGCTATGGTCTACGCGTTCCACAAGGTGACCGGCTTTCCCAAGAACCAGGTGGTCGGCATGGCCGGGACACTGGATACCGCGCGCTGGCGCGCTTTCATCGCCATGGAGCTGGGTGTCTCGGTCGAAGACATCGCCGGCACGGTTCTCGGAGGCCACGGCCCGACGATGGTTCCGCTGCCCCGGTTGACCACGGTCGGCGGCGTGCCCCTGCCCGAGATCGCCACCCAAGAGCAGATCGACAAGCTCGTCCTGCGCACTCGCCAAGCGGGCACCGAGATCGTCAAGCTCTTCGGCAAGGGCTCGGCCTTCTTCAGCCCGGCCTGGAGCGCCATCATCATGGCCGAGTCGTTCCTTAAGGACAAGAAGCGCGTTCTTCCCGCCTGCTCGCTCTGCGAGGGCGAGTACGGAGTCAACGGGCTCTTCATCGGCGTGCCCACGATGATCGGCGCCAAAGGCATAGAGAAAATCTTCGAGATCAAGCTCACCGACGAGGAAAAGGCTCAGCTCCAGAAGACCGTCGACACGGTCACGGCGACCGTCGCAGAAACCAAGCTGTAATCCATGGCCGAGCATCGGATCGAGACGCCTCTCTCCGACGAGGTCATCGCCAAGCTCCGCGCCGGTGACAAGGTTTTCCTCAGCGGGTATGTCCTGACGGGCCGGGACGCCGCCCACAAGAAGCTCATCGACCTGATCAAGGAAGGCAAGGACCTGCCCATCGACATCAAGGGCCAGTTGATCTACTACGTCGGCCCGACGCCTGCGCGGCCGGGAAAGCCCATCGGGTCGGCCGGACCGACCACGAGCTACCGGATGGACTCTTACGCCCCAACCCTGCACTCCCTCGGCCTCAAAGGATCGATCGGCAAGGGCCAGCGATCCAAAGAGGTCAAGGAGGCCATGAAGAAATACAAGGCCGTCTACCTGGGGGCCTCGGGCGGCACGGGAGCGCTCATCTCCAAGAGCGTCCTGGAGGCCGAGGTCGTGGCCTATCCCGAACTGGGTCCGGAGGCGATCAGGAAGATCAAGGTCAAGGACCTGCCCTTGATCGTCATCAACGACATGTACGGCGGCGACCTCTACGAGGAAGGCAAGAAGAAGTACCGGATCGAATAGGAAACGGCAAGAGTCGCGGGGCCTGTCACGGCGCGTCCCCGTAGACGTGTTCGGAGATGCGTACCTTCCCAAAGGCCCCTCTTATTTATTAAGAGGGGTAGGGGAGATAAATGTTCTTAAGAACGAAGTCTTGAAAGCATCTCCGCTGGCTGCGGGCGGGCGGGGACTGGCACCGTGCCCCCCGCTCCAATAGCCGTTTCTATTCAATCTGTAATAAGAGTGAGATGTCGGAGGTATCCATCTTATGAAAATCCATGAATTCCAGGCAAAACAGATCCTAAGCAAGTTCGGGGTCGCCATCCCCCGCGGCGAAGTGGCGGAGACGGCCGCGAAGGCCCGGGAGATCGCCGAGAAACTCGGCGGACCCGTCGTCCTCAAAGCCCAGATCCACGCCGGCGGCCGCGGCAAGGGCGGCGGCATCAAGGTGGCCAAATCACCGGAAGAGGCCCAATCTCTGGCCGAAAAAATGATCGGGATGACGCTCGTCACCCACCAGACCGGGCCGGAAGGCAAGAAGGTCAAGAGGCTTCTCGTCGAAGAGGCACTGGGCGTCGCCAAGGAGCTCTACCTTGGGATCGTCATCGACCGGGCCAAAGAATGCCCGGTGGTGATGGCTTCGACAGAGGGCGGTGTCGAGATCGAGAAGGTCGCGGCCGAGCATCCCGAGCTCATCTATAAGGAATGGATCGACCCGTCGGTCGGGCTGGCCAAGTTCCAGGCCCGAAAGCTCGCTTTCAAGCTCGGGCTCAGCGGCGAAACCTTCAAGCAAGCCGTCAAGTTCCTGATCAGCCTCTACCGGGCGTTCCAGACGAGCGACGCCTCGCTCGCCGAGATCAACCCTCTGGTCATCACCAATCAGGGAAACGTGCTGGCGCTCGACGCCAAGATGAACTTCGATGACAACGCCGTCCCGCGGCACCCGGATATCCAGCCGCTCCGCGACCTCGACGAGGAAGAACCCCTCGAGGTCGAGGCCTCAAAGTACAACCTCAACTACATCAAGCTCGACGGCAACGTCGGCTGCATGGTCAACGGCGCGGGACTGGCCATGGCCACGATGGACATCATCAAGTACTCGGGCGGCATGCCGGCCAACTTCCTCGATGTCGGCGGCGGAGTCACCGAGGAGGCGGTCACAAACGCTTTCAAGATCCTGGTCTCCGACAAGGACGTCAAGGCGGCCCTCGTCAACATCTTCGGCGGGATCGTCCGCTGCGATATGATCGCCAACGGCATCGTCAAGGCCGCTAAGGAGCTCGGCACCAAGATCCCGATCGTCGTCCGGCTCGAGGGGACCAACGTCGAACAGGGAAAGCAGATCCTCAAGGACTCGGGGCTGGCCTTTACGGCGGCCTCGGGCATGAAAGAGGCGGCCGAGAAGGTCGTCGCCCTGGCCAAGTGACGGAAGGAAGAGGAGAAGACCATGAGCATATTGATCGATAAGAGCACGCGGGTCGTCGTCCAGGGCTTGACCGGCAGCGAGGGGACGTTCCACGCCCAGAAGATGATCGAATACGGGACCAATGTCGTCGCCGGCATGACGCCGGGAAAGGGCGGGACAAAGCATCTCGAGGTGCCGGTTTACAACACGGTCGCCGAGGCGGTCGCGAAGGAGGGCGCCAACGCAGCGGCCATCTTCGTTCCGCCGTTCGCCGCGGCGGACGCGATCATGGAAGCCGCCGATGCCGGGGTGGGCGTAATCGTCTGCATCACCGAAGGAATCCCCACTTTCGACATGATCAAGGCCAAAACCTATCTTAAAGTGAAGCCGGTGGCGCTCATCGGCCCCAACACGCCGGGGATCATCTCTCCCGGGAAATGCAAGATCGGCATCATGCCGGGCCACATCCACACGGAGGGGACGGTCGGCATCATCAGCCGCTCGGGGACGCTCACCTACGAGGCCGTGCAGCAGGTCGGGAACGCGGGGCTGGGGCAATCGACCGCCGTCGGCATCGGCGGCGACCCCATCGTCGGGATGAAGTACATCGACCTCCTCAAGCTCTTCAAGGAAGACAAGGAAACCGAGGCTGTTATTTTGATCGGCGAGATCGGCGGGACGGCCGAGGAAGAAGCGGCCGATTACATCAAGAAAGAATTCAATAAGCCGGTGGTGAGCTTCGTCGCCGGGCAGACCGCTCCTCCGGGGCGCCGGATGGGCCACGCGGGCGCGATCATCGCCGGCGGGAAAGGGACGGCTAAGGAAAAGATGGAAGCGCTCGAGGCGGCAGGGGTGTTCGTCGCCAAGAGCCCGGCCGACATCGGCCTCAAGGTCAAGGAAGCGCTGAACAGAGCCTGAGTCCCCCGTCAGTTGGTCCCGAGCGATTAGGCGCTACTCGCTTCCGACCTCAGTTTCGTTCATCCAGACGCCATGAACGTTGCACTTTTCCTCGGCCACGAGCTTGTTCGGGACCGTGGAAAGCTCAAAAACAGCTTCCGCCTTGGGGTCCGCAGGAACAAATTCCTTTTGGCCGAGAACGTTGCCCTCCCCATCCATGAGTTTGATCCACATGATGTAATGGGGCTTCTCCGGATTCATTTCGTGGTTGACGGTCACTGTAACCATGAGCACCGACCCCGTCTTTTCATAGGCAATCTGGGGGAGGTGAGAGGCTTCTTTACCGGCCCAGGGGCCCGGATCGTCCTTGGTGTAGACCGCCTCTTCCATTTCCTCGACAGGCTGGGCGGGCTTTTCCTTCTCGGCCTGGACCGCGGGCTGACCTTCCTCGCCGGCCGGCTGCTTTTTGCATGCCGGCGAGGCAAGAACCAGGAGGATCAGCGCCGCAATAGCCAGAATTCCCTTGAAAAGTCCTCTATTCATTCTTTTGCTCCTTCCAAATTGATGAATTCTAATTGTTGCATATTATATCACACCATTAGCCGGGTCCGGATAAATAGTCCTGTGAGACCGGGGACATCCTCCCTCGAAATTGACAGACACCGGGGGGAGGCATAATCTGTGGTCATAGCTAAAATGCTGAAAGTGGATTTCCATACCCATACGAGCGACGACCCCCAAGACTATATCGACTTCAGCTCGGAGCAGCTCATCGACCGGGCCGCGGCCCTGGGGTTCGACACCCTGGCCATCACCAACCACCACGTCGTCACCTTCAGCCCGGGTTTGGAGAAATACGCGGCCGAACGCGGCCTTCTGCTCATCCCCGGCGTCGAGATGACCCTCTCCAACAGCCACGTGGTCATCGTCAATCCCGACATCAATCGGGACCTGAGGATGGACTCGCTCGACGACCTGGCCGGGCGGGACAACTCCGGGAGCCTGGTCATCGCCCCGCACCCCTATTACCCCGGGTTCAAGTGCTTGCGGACGAAGCTCGAAGCGAACATCGCCGCATTCGATGCCATCGAATTTTCCTTCTTCTACAATCACTTCATCAACCCGAACAGGAAAGCCGTCAAGGCCGCGCGGAAGCACCGCAAGCCTATTATCGGGTCATCGGACTGCCACAATCTCTGGCAGGTGGGGTACACCTACTCACTGGTCGAAGCCGACAAAAACATCCCCTCGATCATCGCCGCCGTCAAGCGGGGAAAGGTCGAAGTCGCCACCACTCCCCTGCCTTTATCGACCATGATCAGGGTGGGAATCAACTGGATGCTCGGCGATAAGCTGAGGGTCCACCTGAGGGTATGAAAATTCGGGTGACATGTTGATGAATTCTCTAGAATTCATTACGTGTCACCTGAATTTTCAAGAATAAAAGAAGGAGATAAAATGAAAACTAACATGAGATTGGGATTGGTCATGATTGTTTTCTCAGCCTTGGTCTTTGGAACTGCCGCCTTGGCCCAGCAACAGCAGCAACAACAGGCCCAGCCGCCCCAGTATAGGCAGCAGCCCGCGCCCATCGCCCTCGAAAAAATCGCCGACAATATCTATCAAGTGAATGGCGGGAGCGGTGCCAACGCCGGCGTCATCATCGGCCAGAAGGAGATCATGGTCGTCGACGCCAAGATGAGCGAGGAATCGGCCCGGCAGATGCTCGATGAGATAAAAAAGATATCCGCTCTCCCGATCACTGTTCTCACCCTCACCCACAGCGACGGCGATCATGTCAACGGCATCACCGCCTTCCCGGCCGACATCAAGATCTGGGCCCATGAGGAGACGAAGCACTATATGGATGAGGCCTTCAAGGACGAGAAGCAGAGGGCCTATCTTCCCGCGATCAAGACCTTCGCCTCAGGGGGACCTGAATACGACCTGGGTGGCCGGAAGGTCGAGCTCCTCTACTTTGGCCCCGCTCACACAAGCGGCGATATCGTCGTCTATATCCCCGAAGAGAAAGTGGTTTTCCTGGGCGACCTCTACTTCGCCGGACGTGACCCCCTCGTCCACCGCCACAAGAACGGGAACTCGTTCGGACTGGTCAAGGTCCTTCAATCCGTCCTGGCGCTCGACGTCGAGACGTTCCTCAGCGGTCACGCCGACAAGGCGACCAGGGCCGATATCGAAGGGATGATCCAGACGCTCCAAGAGAAGCAGGCCAAGATAAAGACGCTGGTCGCCGAGGGGAAATCATTGGAGGCAACTCTCGAGAGCTTCGGTCTCAAGGAAACGCCCCCCGCCCAGGAGGGCCGGCCGCGCTTCATGAACCTGGTCGAGGTCATCTGGCTTGAGCTCATGGAAAGCACCTTTAAAAAGAAATAATTTTCAATCGGGGGACATCCTCCAAAGGGACGTTCCCCAAGGGGCCACCTTCCATCGAGGATGGCCAGGTGCATCTCATGAGGAATCCGAGGGGTGTCCCTTTGGGGAACGTCCCCGGGGTTACCAGTTGCGATAGGGTACCACGGTGAGGTCAGACGGCTTCACGACCCGGAAGAAAGCGAAAATATCGCCCGGCTGGGGGACCAGCCCGAACGCCCGGTAGCGGATGAGCCCGTACTGTGACTGCGGCTCGAGCAGGCAGGGGATCAGGTTCGCCCCCGGCTGAGCGCAGGAGATGAAAAAATCTCCCTTTTTTGCCAGGTACTCTAAGATTTTCTTCTCTCCTTCGATCTTTACCGGAGGCAGATAATCGTACTCGGCGGGGACGATTTCCGCGGCGACAAAAGCCTCCACTTCCAGGATCCTGTCCTGCTCCAGGAGGCCGACCTCGAGACCGTGGTCGAGAAGGTTCTCGACGATATCCTGGTGTTTTGCCGGGACGATGTAACCGAGAGGCCTGGGGACGCTCAAGGTCGGCTCCACTCCCGGAAACCAATTCTTGACAACTCTTGTAGCGACTTTATTATCAGAAGGATAGGGGGAGGGTGAAAGATCGTCCGCCAGGACAGGATCACCCGCCTTCTTGTCCACTTTCAATATTCCCCTGACGGGGCTGTCCGGCCGCTCGAACGCCTGTATCGTCAAGGTCGGCTGCTTATCATCGCGGACATAGGTCGTCCGCAGGTGGACCAGGTCCGTATCGGAATAGGTTCTGGCCTTTTCCAGCAGGGTGCTGCGATGCTCGCGAACCAGGGCGGCCGCCTCCTCCGCGTGGCCGGCAACGGCTTCGACGAAAGAGCGAATCCCCCAATACTGCCATCGAGTCCGCCGCTCGAGCGATTCGAGGTCATGGCGGGAAGCGCCCTCCTGGATGAACGAGAGCGTCTCATAAATCCCCGGGCTGTTGCGGCCGTCGTTGAGGTCGGTGGTGCTGTAACGCATCATCTCTGCACGGCCGGCCAGCTCATCGGGCCGGTAGCGGACCCCGGCCGAGGAATCGAGCCCCATCTCCTGGGTGACCAGGTACTCAAAAAAGGCGATCTTCCTTTTCTCCAGACTCTTCCTGACTTCCGCCAGGATCGTATTCCGCGAGAACTCCTGGAGACGCGCTCCGATATTGGCATTGGAGACACAGCCGATGGAGACGCGGTAATAGTCGTCGCCCTTTTCATGAAGGTCGATCGTCACTTCGGGCATCCAGTCCCGGAATACGCGGTGAATAGCCCGGACCTCCGCCGACTCGAGCTTGACATGGTCGCGGTTGAGGTCCAGGTTGTCCTCGTTCTGCCTCCGGTCGAACTGGTTGCCATAG
>CAYOZW010000035.1:0-11608 GCA_964408495.1 uncultured Eubacteriales bacterium | reverse complement strand
TAGGGATTCGCCTGGGGCATGATCAGGAAATTGGCTTTCTTGAGCAGGGGCTTGAGCTCTCCGACAGCCAGGTCCCTGAGGAAACAGAGGGCGGCTTCCTTGGCCGATTGCTCGTTGCCATGCTGAGAGGCGACGATCAGGATGGTCGGCCTGGCCCGGTCGAGGTCCTCCGGCGAACCGGCCCGCTCTTCATTGACAATCACCAAAAAAAGGCCCTTGGCCGGAAACCCTCTGACATCCCGGGTTTGGCCGATCACCCGGACGCTCGTCTCCGGAGAGGCGGCATCCAGGGCGCTCAGAAACCGGGAGATTTCTTCATGCTGGCTGTACCGGGTGTAGCCGGTCGTCTCGGCCGGAGTTTTCAAGACCTCGGCCGCCCTCAACGTCAATCCCAACATAGAGACAAAAACAAGGGCAACGAAAAGAACTCTCGCCCTATTCATCCCGCTATTCATTATCTCCTCTTGCGCCGTTTTGTCCCGGTGAACCGATTCCTCCGCCGATCATTCGGCAAAATAGAAATAATCATAAACGGCCCGGGCGACCTCGGCTATGATCTTCTCCACGTCCCCCGTCTTGCCGCTGAAGTTCTTGCTGAAGACGGTCAGGGCGACGTGGCCCTGTCCGTCGGGAAGGGTGATTATCCCCGCATCGTTGACCGTCCCGGCGATCGTTCCCGTCTTATGGGCGACGGCCGTCCCCGGCGGCAGCTCTCCCTTGATCCTCTCCTGCCCGGTCTGGCACCTCAACATGATAGAGATGATGAAGTCGCAGCTTTCCAGGCCGAGGATCTCCTTTTTCCAGATCTTAGCCAGGAGCGCGTTCATGGCCGCCGGTGTGCTCTGGTCCTTCATCTCTCGGCTAAATTCCCGGATCGACTCCCGGTCGTCCTCGGCGCTGCGCTCTGGTATATTCTGGTATGCGCCGACGATCTCGTCGAGCGTCTTCCCTTTGTACTTCTCGTAGTCCAGCCCGATCCGGTCCATGATCAGCTCCTGGCACGACCTGTTCACCGTTATCCCCTCGATCCCATACTGCTTCAGCCGTTTGTTGATGTTCTCCGCACCGACTTTCTCGAGCAGGATATCGGCGGCCGAGTTGTCGCTGAGGAGCATCATCAGGTTGACCACGTTCCTGACCGTGAGCTTGATTCCCGGCGCGGTCAGGCTGGAGAGGATCCCGCTCCCGAGATGCTGGTCCGGCTTTTGAACGGCGATCTCATCCTCGAGCGAAAATTTCCCCTCTTCGACCTGGGCCATGACCTCGACCAGGACGGGCAGCTTGAAGACGCTGGCCATAGGGAAGGAGGTCCCGGCGTTGAGCTCAAGCACCTGGCCGGACTCAAGATGCCGGACGGCCACACCCACCTCTCCATCACCGCGCTTGACGACATTTTCGATGTGGCGGCGGAGCCGGTCGATGCGGTCCCTTTGCATGGCGGAAAGGGCCATCTTCATCTTTTCAGGGGGCTCCTTCCCGGCCTTCTCCTCGGTCTCCTCGGCGCGCAGCTTATGCTCGAACGCGAGCGTTGCCTCGCGCACCTCGCCGCCCCGGAGGAGCCGGACCTTGGCCTCGTCGCCCCATTTGTATTCGGCCAAGTGGATGCGCAATTCGTTGATATCGTCGAACGTCTTCCCGTCGACGGAGAGCAGGACATCTCCCTTTTCGAAGTCTCCTCCGGCGGCGACCCCGTCGATCGGTTTTCTCTCCAGCACCAGGTTTTCGAGTCCTTCGACTTTTTTGAGGGCCAGCCCGATGGCCGGATAAGCAGGCCTCTCCTGTTCGGGGATTCCCCAGACGTAGTCGGCGAAGCTTCCGGCCACGGCCAGGGTCTTTTCCTCGGGTGCGAGCTCGAGCGCGACCACAGTCCGGTAGGGCAGCCGGTTTCTCTCGTAAACTCTCCGGTTGATCCCCAGGTTATAGAGGAAATGGCCGGAGCCCGCCAGGACGACCATCCTTCTATTCTCGCGCTCGGCGCCCCGGATGGCATTGGCCGCCATGACCTCGTCCCAGGCCGACTGGGCCCTGTACAGGCCGTCGAACATCTTGTCCAGCCCGGCCCCCTTCATCGCGTGGGGGATCTCGCTCGACTCGAAGATTGTTCGGATGAGCGTCCGGTGGTCCTCGTTGGAGACGTCGGGGTCGGGCACCAGGATCTTTTCCTCGTCGGTCAGAGCCTCCCAGCCCCTCATCCTGATCTTGCTGATGACGTCGCGAGGCGCGTTGAGCCCGAAAACGGGGATCCGGTTCTCCCGGGCAAAATCCAGGATCTTCTCATAGTAGCCGAAGTTCTTGCTCCAATGGACGTACCAGTTCACCTGGCGGAGAAATTCCTCTTTGGAAAGAACACCTTGGGTCCATTCATCCAATACAGGCTGGCATTCGGCCGGGAGCATTTCGAGTCCGATGGCGACAGCCGGGTCCTGCTCGAAGAGTCCCCGGATGACCTTGAACTGGATGTCGTGCATCGTCATGTTGTCGTGGCTTTCACCCACATAGATGAAGCGGCTGTCCTTCATCTCCCCGATCATCCGGGCAAAGGGCAGCGGCCTCCCCGCCCGGGACGAGACGATCTCTCCGGCGGCGACCTCGACAACCTTGCTCTTGAGCTTGGGATCCCCTATCGGCAGGCGCAGAGTTGCGTCCTCGTCTGCCGCTTTTTCCTGGCTCAAGGCGATCGACGGCAGCAGGATAAACGTCAATAGGAATAAGATGACAATTATTCTTTTTATCTTCATCACGTCCTCCAATCAGGATTCGGGCTTGTATAATAGTCTGTCCAGTCGTTTCCCGTCAATCAAACAAATATAAGCATTTTCTTTAGGTGATGGACAACTTGGGAATGGAGGAGCTATCTCGAAGGTTTAGCCTTCGCGAAGGGTTTTTCGAGGGAAGCCGCTCTGGCGGCCGGGAGGACTGTCTGAGCACGAGGAGATCAAACGGAGAGGGACGAGAATAGAGCCCAAATAAACTGGGAGCTTTAAATCTATCATGCGGAGTTCCGCACCGCCGAGAAAAACGCTGAGGGAACGGCGTGAAAAACCTGAGCGGGAGCGCAGACATTTCCAAGTTGTCCATTAATTGGTCACCTGAATGAGCCGCGAACTGGCTTGACAGGGCGGAAGTCGGTCCTTAGAATTCGGCTGAAATGGAACCCGCCCGAAACCCATCCAAAAAAACGGTCCGCGTCTTCGCGGCGGCCTCCTTCCTCAACGACCTGGGCTCGGACATCATCTATCCCGTCTGGCCTCTCTTCGTCACCGGAGTTCTCAAGGCCAACATGGCCGCCCTCGGGTTTCTCGACGGCCTGGGCGACGCCCTGGTGGCGCTTTCCCAGGCCGGTTCCGGCTACCTCTCGGACAGGATCAAACGCCGGAAGATCTTTATCTGGACGGGCTACCTCTGCGGCTCTATCTCCAGGCTGGGCTACGCTCTCTCGGCCATCTGGCAACATCTTATCCCCTTCCGCATCCTCGACCGAGTCGGCAAGATCCGGAGCGCCCCCCGCGACGCCATGATCGCCGAGGTCACGACCGAGAAAGACCGCGGCCGCACCTTCGGACTCCTCCGGGCCATGGACAACCTCGGTGCCGTCGGCGGGACCCTCCTCTGCATCGTCCTCCTCCCTCTCCTGGGATTCAGGCTTCTCTTCGCCCTGGCGGCGATCCCCTCCCTTCTCGGGGCTCTGCTCATCTTCTTTTCCATCCGGGAGAAACGGGAAGGCGACCGCACGGTCTTCAAAGGAGTTTCGTTCAGAGATATCAGTCCGAACCTGCGGCTCTTCATGCTCTTGAACGCCATCTTCGCCCTAGGCGCTTTCAGCTATTCGTTCCTTCTCATCTACGCCAAGGACCTGGGTTTCAAAGTCACCTATATCCCCGTTCTCTATCTAGTATTTACAGCGACCGCATCACTCCTCTCCTTTCCATTCGGCAGACTGGCCGACAAAATCGGACGAAAACGCGTCCTGCTCCTTGGGTTTCTCCTCTGGGCGGCCGTCTGCGCCGGCGCCATTTTCCTGAACCACCTCTTCTTTCTCCCCGGCCTTTTCATCCTCTATGGCGCCCACAAGGCGGCCCTTGAACCCGTCCAGAGGACTATGGTCTGCGAGCTCTCGCCGCTGGCCTTCCGGGCGAGCTGCTTGGGCGGTTTCCAGATGATCATCGGCCTTTGCGCCCTTCCGGCCTCCCTCGTTGCCGGCTGGCTCTGGGAGCAGGCCGGTCCCGCCGCCCCCTTCACTCTCAGCCTCTCCCTCACCGCCGCCTCCACCTTCCTTCTCTTCTTTGTCAAAGAATCTTGAGCGAAAGCATCTCCAAATCAGTGATAATCAAGTTGGGGGTAGGCAGCCGCCCTTGGCCCCCGTAGCGGAGGGGGGAACCGACGGGACTGGTTCCCCCGGGGTGCGGGGGCAGAGGGTGGCTGCCTACTCCCAACTCCATCACGGAAAAAGAGACACAAACGTCCTGAGGGAGCGTCTTGACATCTGCAAGCGGCCCCCCTAATATGAATCTCGATTCGCGTCGGACCCAGACGCGGAGGAGGTTCTTTCCCATGGACAAAACCGAAATCCTCAAAGACGGCAAAAAGATCTTCATCAGGAAGCTCACCCTCAAGGATCTGGACAAGTTGATGGCCTTCTACCGGTCGCTGCCTCCGGAGGACCGGAAATACCTTCGGGTGGACGTCACCGACCGCAAGCTGGTCGCCGAACGCATCCGGCTCACCGAGCAAGGCCGGGTCCTCCGGATCATCGCCCTCTACAAGGATAAAATCGTAGGCGATGGAGCCTTGGAGCTCAACGGTGAGGAATGGCGGCGTCACCAGGGAGAGGTCAGGGTGATCGTGGCCCGGCCCTTTCGGAGAAAGGGAGTCGGGATGATCATGATCCGGGAGCTCTATTTCCTGGCCGCGGAGAATAATCTCGAGACGATCGTCGCCAAGATGATGAGGCCCCAAAAAGGGGCTAAGACCATCTTCCACCGTCTCGGCTTCCATGAAGAGGCCCTCCTCCCCGACTATGTCAGGGACCTCTCCGGAAAGACCCAGGACCTCATCGTCATGATCTGCAAGCTCGGGGACATGTGGGAAGAGCTCGACGACCTCTACAGCGATTCAGACTGGGAACGCTGCCGCTGAAACGGATTATTTTTCAAGGGGAAAAGTGGAAGTCCAGAAGAGATATCTCCTTGTCATTCTCTCTTTATCGCTTCTGATCCAGCCTGTCCACTCCGAGGATCGTCCGAAAATCGGGCTGGTCTTGTCCGGCGGCGGATCCAAGGGGATCGCTCATATTCCCGTTCTCAAGCTCCTCGATGAGCTCGAATTCCCGGTCGATTTCATAGCCGGCACCAGCGCCGGTGGAATCGTGGGTGGTCTTTATGCGGCCGGCTACTCCGGCATCGAAATCGAAGAGATCTTCGCCGGGGCCGATTGGGATGATCTCTTCTCCGACCGGCCGCAGCGAGCCCTTCAGCCCTATTTCGAGAAAAGGCTGGACGGCCGCTATCAGCTGGCGCTCTTCCCGCGCAAGGGGATCCCCTCGACTCCCCAGGGCCTGGTCTCCGGGCAGAAAATCTTCGACCTCTTCTCTACGCTGACTTTTCCCATTGCCGGAGACATCGATTTCGATGAACTTCCCATCCCCTTCCGCTGCCTGGCCGTTGACATTGTCAGCGGGAAGGAGGTCGTCCTGAAGAGCGGATCGCTGGCCCGGGCGCTCCGGGCGACGTCCGCTATTCCGACGCTTCTCGCCCCTGTCGAATGGGATGAATACCTGCTCGTCGACGGAGGAGTTCTCAACAACCTGCCGGTCGATGTGGTCAAGGACATGGGCGCGGACATCGTCATCGCCGTCGACCTGGCCGGTCCCCTGAGCCCCCGGGAAGAGCTCGCCACGGCCGAAAAAATCCTCAGCCAGACTCTCCAAACCGTCGAGCTCGAGCAGAAGAAAGAGAAGATGGACGAAGTGGACCTTCTCATCTGGCCAGACATGAAGGGGCTGTCCAGCACCGATTATTTTGTCCCCAGTAAAATGGCCCGGATCAAGGAGCGCGGCGAGGAGGCGGCCCGGCAGGCCCGGCCGGAGCTTCTGGCGCTCCAGGAGAAATTCGGTCTGAAGCGTCGAGCGCAACCCCGCGGCCGCTCCATAAGCCCGACCGGGAAGCGGGCTATCGGGTCTCTTGTGGTCACCGGCAACAATAAAATCCCGGCCTCATTTATCGCTAAGCTGTTCGGATTGAAGGCGGGCGCTCTCGTTGACGCCAAGAAAATCAGCCGGCAGGTCAACGAACTCTACGCCCTCGGCTACTTCGAGAACATCGAGTATGATATTTTCTCCGGGGATGACGATAGAATCGATCTGCGCCTGACCCTGCGCGAGCTGCCGCGGGCGAACTTGCGGTTGGGGCTGCATTATGACGGCTATCACAACCTGGTCGCCGCCGCCGGCTTCTATGCCACCAACTTCCCCTTTCCCGGGCTGCGGCTTGAGAACGAGCTCGAGGTGGCCGGGCGGACCCGTTTCTTCTCCAAAATCTTCTACCCGACCAAAACACTGAATTTTCCCGTTTATCCTTTAGTCTATCTGAGTCATAAGAATATCCCCACGCGGCTCTATTGGGGGGACGGGGAAATTCTGGCGAACTATCGAGACCGGTCCTTTGCTCTTGGAGGAGGGCTGGGTTTTCTCCTCAAGAAGAGCCTCAACCTGGAACTGGCCTACGAGCAGGAGTGGATGAACATCCGGTCCCAGACTGCGTTTTATCCCCTGGACCCGCTGCCCGAACTGAAGCCGGAGCTGCGCAAGGTCGAACTGCGGGCGACAATCGACACCCTGGATGACCTCAGGATCCCGAAGAACGGCCTTTATCTACAGGCACTTTACGAAGGAAGCTATGAATCTCTAGGCTCGGATACGGCCTATGAATTGGCCGAGGCCTTGGCGGACATCTATGCCACTTTCCGGGACAAGAACACCCTGCGGCTGTACGGATATTGGGGGATGTCCCGGGGAGATCTTCCATTCTACAAGCAGCTCAACCAAGGACGGCCGGGGACGTTCGTCGGGATGGGCTACGACCAACTGCAAGGAAAAGGGATGAAAATCCTGAGGGGCGAATTCAGGTATGATTATACGAACCGGATCCAGTTCAAGATCATGGCGAATGCAGCCCTCGACTTCGAGCAGCGCTGGCCGGAGATGACCTACGCGCCCGGAATCCTCTGGGGAGCGGGAACGGGAGTGGTTATCGATTCCCTTCTCGGCCCCCTAGAGTTGATATTCAGCCTGGGCAGCAAAGGGATCGGGGACCCGAACACTGTGCAGGCTGTGGCTTATCTCGAGCTGGGCGCCCGGTTCTAGAGAAACTATTCCTCTTCGGGCTTGACCCGCCCTTCCTTCACCGCCTCGGCGATGATCTTCTGCTGGAGGTGCGAGGGGACTTCCTCATAGGTCGCGAATTCCATCACGAAAGAGCCTCTCCCTCCGGTGATCGAGGTCAGGGTCGGCTCGAAGTCCAGCATCTCGGCCATGGGGACCGTAGCCTTAATGATGCGCATATTGCCCTTCTGCTCCATCCCCTGGAGCTTACCCCGGCGGCCGTTCAGGTTGCCCATGATGTCACCCATGTAATTTTCGGGCGAGTACACCTCGACGGCCATGACGGGCTCGAGGATAGTGGGCTTGGCCTCCCGCATGGCCAGCTTGAACGCTTTGGAAGCGGCGATCTTGAAGGCGATATCGGAAGAATCGACCTCGTGGTAGGACCCATCGTAAAGGATGACCTTGAAGTCGACGGTCGGATATCCGGCCAGGACACCTTTCTTCCTGGCTTCCAGGACGCCCTTTTCAACGGAGGGGATAAAGTTGCGGGGAATGGCTCCGCCGAAGATCTTGTCTTCGAACTCAAAATCCTGGCCCCGCGGCAGGGGTTCCATCTTGATCCAGACGTCGCCGAACTGTCCCCGGCCTCCGGTCTGCTTTTTGTGCCGTCCCTGGACATCGGACCGGCCTTTGATCGTCTCCTTGTAGGAGACCTTGGGCGGCTTGAGGTCAACGTCGACGTTGTAGCGCTTCTTCAGCTTATCGGTAATGATCCGGACGTGGAGCTCGCCGCTGCCGGAGATGAGGAGCTGGCTGGTGTCCGGGTCGCGCTCGAAGCGGACGGTCGGGTCTTCTTCAATGATCCGGTGGGAAGCCTGGGAGATGCGGTCCTCGTCAGCCCGGGTCTTGGGCTCGATGGCAAATGAGATCGAGGGCTCGGGAAACTTGATGGAAGGCAGAGCGATTTCCTCCCCTTTGGCCGAAAGGGTATCACCCGTGGACGTGACCTTGAGCTTGGCCGTGGCCACGATATCGCCGCACTTGGCCTGGCCCGCGGGGCTCTGCTCCTTGCCCTGGAGGAAAAAGAGGCCGCCGAGTTTCTCGTCGGTATCCTTGGTGACGTTGCTGACAACGCTGTCCGGGTTAAGCGTGCCCGAGAAAATCCGGAGCACCGAAATCCGTCCGGTATAAGGATCCGAGATCGTCTTGAAGACGAGGGAAGCCAGCGGCTCGTCGACGGACAACTTGAGGTTGCCCTCCTTGCCCTTGATGGTCGCCTTGATCGCCGCTCTCTCCAGCGGTGATGGAAAAAGCTCGATCATCCCCTGGGCCAACGGCTGGGCGCCGACGTTGGCCAGGGCCGAACAGGCAAAAACCGGGTAGATCTGGCGGTTGAAGACCGCTTTTTTCAGGCCCGCCCGGACCTCTTCCGAGGACAGCGCTCCCTTTTCCAGGTACTTCTCCATGAGCTTCTCGTCGTTCTCGGCGATCATCTCGACGAGCTCTTCTCTTTTCTTGGCCGCCTCGGCGCTGAGCGCCGCCGGGATTTCCTCTTCTTTGAATTTTCCGCTCTCGTCCTTTTCGAAAAGTAGGGCCTTCATCCGGACGAGGTCCACGACACCGGAGAAATTCTTCTCCTCGCCGATGGGAATCTGGACCGGCACGGACTGCCGGCCGAAGAATTGACGGATGGACTCGAGGGTCCGCTTGAAATTGGCGTTTTCCCGGTCGAGCTTATTGACAACGAACATCCGGGGCGAGCGGAACTCCTCAAGCATGGCCCAGACTTTTTCGGTTCCGACCTCGACTCCGGACACCCCGCAGACCAGGACGGCCGCTCCATCCGCCGCTCTCAGGGAGGCTCGGGTGTCCCAGAGGAAGTTGCTGTAGCCAGGGGTGTCGACGCAGTTTATCTTGTAGTCATCCTGCTCGAAAAAGCAGACCGCGGCGTTGATCGAGATCTTGCGGTCGATTTCTTCCGGCTCGTAGTCGGTGACGGTATTCCCTTTATCGACCCTGGTCAGCCGGCTGGTCGCCCCGAAATCGAAAAGAAGGGCGGCGGCGAGCGAGGTCTTCCCCGAGGAGCCGTGTCCGGCCAGGGCAACATTTCTTATCTTGTCTGGAGTATGATCTTTCATTTCAAAGCCTCCTCAGGATGGGTGAAAAAAAGCCCAGAATCGCTCTTCCGACACAAACAGGCGCAAAAAAGAGCGGAAGGATATATTACACTAAAAACCGTGCTTCTGCCAATAGGCTATTGACGACGGATGATGTCCTGGAATTCCTGGGGCAGCGGGGCGTAAAACTCCAACAGTGCCTTCGAGGCCGGGTGGGCGAAGACGATGTGCCAGGCGTGGAGGTAGAGCCGTTTATACGTCCCCGTCTTATCCCGTCCGCCATAGCGTGTGTCTCCGACGATGGGGTGTCCGGCGGCCGCGAAGTGAACCCGGATCTGATGTGTCCTTCCGGTGACGGGTTTGATCTCGAGAAGGCTGAGATCGTCCCATGTTTTTTTGACGGAATAGAGGGTTAGGGCAGGCCTGGGTTTCTTGGTCCGGATCGAGATTTTCTGCCTGTGCCGGGGATGCCGGCCCAGCGCCCAATCGATCCGCCCCTCCTCAGTCTGAAGAGGCCCCCAAACCAGCCCCAAGTACACTTTTTCGACCTCGCGCGCCTTAAACTGACGCTTGAGCTCGGTGTAGGCCTTGGCGCTCCGGGCGACCACCATGACCCCCGAGGTCTCCTTGTCCAGGCGATGGACGATGCCCGGCCTTTCCGGATGACCGACCCTATCGATTCCCGGGAAATGGTGGATCAGGGCATTGACGAGGGTTCCTTCGGTGACGCCCGCTCCGGGATGGACCACCAGCCCGGCGGGCTTATTCAGGATGACGATGTGTTCGTCCGAGAAGATCACCTCCAGAGGGATCGCCTCGGGAAGGAGCGCGCTCTTTTCCTTCGGCTCCAGAAGATCGACCTGAATGACATCTCCCACGCTCAACTTGTGGGAGGCTTTGGTCCATGTGCCGTTTAGGCGGACCTTCTGGTCGGCGATGAGCTTCTGGATCTGCGACCTGGTCAGTTCGCTGAGGCGGGCGGCCAAAAAAATGTCCAGGCGCTGTCCAAACCCGAAAGAAGCAGTCGTATGGAATTTTTTCTCAATCACTCCGCTTTCTCTTCAGCCAGAAGTGAAGAAAGAGGCCGGCGCCGAGCCCGAGGATGCAGAAGAACTGGGGAAGAGTCAGGCTGAGGAAGGGCGAGCTTCCGCGGATGAGGAAGGCCCGCTCGGGATGGTCGCCCCTGAAAAATTCGGTGAAGAAGCGGATGACGGAATAGTTCATGATGTAGAAGGAGAAGACTTGGCCGTCGAAGGTCCGGCGCCTGAGGATCAGAAAGAGCACCAGGAAATTGAGAAAGTTGAGCCCGGACTCGAAGAGCTGGACCGGGTAGATCGGCCGGCCGATCGGGATGCCGGTGAGGTCGTGCGCGTACTGGCTCTTGAAGACAAGCCCCAGCGGAGCCTCGCAATCCCGGCCGTAGCAGCAGCCGGCCATGAAGCAGCCGATCCTGCCGAACCCGTGTCCCAGGGCCAGGGCGGGACCGGCCAGGTCGGCCACCTTCCAGGTCGGGAGCTGGTGACGGCGGAAATACAGAAGGGCAAAGATCACCCCGAAGACGAGCCCGCCTTGAAAAACTCCGCCCGAGCGGGCCAGGCTCAGGAGTTCCTTCGGGTAGTGGAGATAATAAGAAAAATTGCCGGCGAGGAGAATCAGCTTGGCCCCGATAAGGGAAATAAGAACGATGTAGAAGCCGGCGTCGACAATCCGGGGCGCTTCCAAACCCTGCTTTTTGGCCTGGACATAGACGAACCAAAGGCCGAGGGCGACTCCCAAAGCCACCAAGAAGCCGTAGGTATGGACGGTCAGAGGGCCGAGTCTGAAGAGGATGGGGAACATGCGGGTTTCCTCACAAGGAGAAGGATGAGAAGAAAGACAGCGCCGACGGTGATGCAGGAATCGGCGACATTGAAGAACGGCCAGTGCCGGTTCTTGATATGAAGGTCGAGGAAGTCGATCACATAGCCGCGGCTGACCCGGTCGACCTGGTTGCCCAGGGCACCGGCCATGATCAGCGAAAGCGCCAGCTTCAGGCCGCGTTCCGAAGCGGAGGTCTTGAAGAAATAGATGATGACCAGGGCGAGGGCGACGAAAGAGGCCGCCGCCAGGGCGATAAAGACCCCCCGTCGGCCGCTCTGGGCAAAGAAACCGAAGATAGCCCCCTTGTTAT
>CAYOZW010000034.1:0-21574 GCA_964408495.1 uncultured Eubacteriales bacterium | reverse complement strand
GGTCGGTCAGGTACTCTGTCAGTTTCTTCGCTCTTCTTTCCCTGAAGATTTTATCGTAGATTTCCTGTCTGACCTCTTCAAAGGGCTTGAGCCGGCTTTCCTTCTTTTCTTCAAGTTTGAGGATATACCAGCCGTTCTTGGCCTGGACCCAGGGAGTCGCCTCGCCGGTCTGCAGCTTGGTTACGGCCTCTTCCAGGGCCGGGTCAAGCTCGCCCTTCTTGATGAACCCGAGATCGCCCTGGTTGTCCTTGAGCGGGCTGTCTCCGGATTCGGAAGCCAGAGTGACGAAATCCTCTCCCGTCTGGACCCGGCCGCTGATCTCGGCTTTTTTTGTTTCGAGCTCATCCGCGGTCCGGACCTCGGAAGAGAGGTAGATGGCCCGAAGCTTGTATTCCTCCGGTTCGGTGAACTCCTGAGGATTTTGTTTGTAATAGTTGACGCCTTCGGCTTCGTCGACGACGATTGTCCGGTCCACCTCGATGGAGATCAGGATCTGCCTGAGGAGCCCTTCTTCGATCTGCTTGAGGAACTGTTCATAGCTAACGCCCTGTTGGAGGAGGGCCTGCCGGAATTGGGTGTCCGTCTCGATATTGTTCTCCCGTTTTAGCCTATCGACGTAGTTCTTAACCTCCTCAGTGGCGCTAAGCTGCTTTTTTTTGGCCTGCTGGAGAAGGAGAAGGTCGGTGATCATGGTGTCAAGCATCTGCTCTTTGGCCTGGCTGTAGGCTTTATCGAATTCCTCACCGCTCAACTGGGCCCGCAACGCCTGATAGGCCTGGTCGTGATATTGCTGATACTGAGAGAGTGTGATGATGTCATCATTTACGATGGCCACAATCTCCTCGACGACCTGGCCGGCAGCCGCAGCGGCGAGTCCGAACAGGAGGAATAAAAAGGCTAGGGGCAAGATTCGATTCTTCATCACTTCATCCTCTGGTAGGGAAACGATAGATTCTCGGGGAAAATTCTCCATTCCAGGCTTTCCTTCAGCTCGGCGAGATGCCGCGTCCGGACGGCTTCGGCCTTAAGGTCGAGGATCTTTCGCCTGATGCCGGGTGCCGCATCCTTAAAAGAGATCTTTTCCGGCTCGTACTTCTTATCCAGCCGGAAAATATGGAATCCGTACGAGGATTCCACGATCGGGCTGATTTCTCCATCACTCATGGCAAACACGGCTCCCTCCATTTCCGTCGGGAGCTGCCCTTCCTGGAAAAGGCCCATGACCCCGCCCTCGGACGCCTCCGGGCCGATAGATTCCGAGCGAGCCAGGGCCCTAAAGCCGGCCTCATCGGAGAACCTCGCCTGTTCCCAGACTTCCACGGCCCTCAGTTCCGAGGGGAGGAGGATCTGGCTGACCTGGACTCGTTCAGGGAGGGAAAATTCGCCCGGGTTGCTTTCGTAATAATTCCTAATTTCGTCGTCTCCGACAGTGATATCTCGGGTGATCTCCCGGATATATTTTTCGATTTTCAGCCCGTCAACCAGCGGGCCCGAATCCGCAGCCAGGAGGGCGGCCTTTTCCTTCTCCGGCCAAACTCCGCCTTCCATCTCCTCCAAATATGCTTGTTTGTCTTCGGGCGAGATGGTGATTCCCTGGTCGGCGGCCGCCCGCAGGATAAGCTTCTCCTCGATGAACCGGTCAAAAAGGTTGCTCAGGCTGCTGATGTTGAGTACGGGCTCGCTGCCCCCGACCGCCTCCCTGACATAACGGGAGAAATTTCCAAGCGAGTAGGAGTCAGGGCCCACTTGGAGGACGACGCGGCTCTCATCCTCGGATGTCACTTCGGGCCCCTCCGCGCCGCCTGATTGTTTCTTGGAGCCGCAGGCCGACGCAAGGAAGGCAATAGACACGACGGCCGCTGTCAGGGCGGATGCGGCCGGTCGGAAGTTTCGTCTTTTCATCGTCGCTATCTAGATGGATATCAATTTATTCTATTATATCCGTATAACTCCTTCAAGATAGAGGCGGTTTCATCGAGGACGGCCAGGTCTGGCCGCCCCGCCAGTGGAAGGGTCAAAATCCCCTGAGGAGTCAGCGACCCACGGTGTTTTTTCAGCACCCGGGTCAGTCCGTTCAAATCGGCCAAGGCGGAGGGATGAAATTTGAGGACGAGCCTCGACCCGACCCGGTCGATGGCTTTAATCTTGATCCTCTGGGCCAGATGTTTGATGGACCCGTAGCGCAGCAAGTTTTCGACGCTCCCGGGCAGAGGGCCGAAGCGGTCCCGCACTTCGCTCCGGATTTTATCGGCCTCCTCCGGATTCTCGATCGAGGAAACGCGCTTATAGAGGTTCAGCCGCAGGTTGATCTGAGGAAGGTAGTCCTCGGGTATGCGGATATCCACCCGCAGGTTGATCTCACTCTTGAGGTCTTCCACCTTTTCCCCTTTGAGCTCTTTAATCGTTTGGTCCAGGAGCTCCATAAAATAGTCGAATCCGACGGCCTCCATGGTCCCATGCTGCTGAGATCCGAGGAGATTTCCCGCCCCTCTGATCTCCAGGTCCTTGGCCGCCAGCCGGAAGCCCGACCCCAGGTCGCTGAATTCTTTGATCGCCTTGAGGCGTTCTTTGGCCAGGGGAGTTAATTCGGTGAATGGAGGAACGAGGAAATAAGCATAGGCCTGGCGGGAAGAGCGGCCCACCCGCCCGCGCAACTGGTAAAGCTGGGAGAGGCCGAAGAGGTCAGCCCGGTCCACGATCAGCGTGTTAACCAGAGGAATGTCGATGCCGTTCTCGATGATCGTTGTTGAGATCAGGACATTGCTCCGGCCGGTGACGAATTCGATCATTCGCTTCTCGACCGCCGCAGGGGGCATTTTCCCATGGATGGAGGTGACCCTGGCCTGGGGGACCAGGTTCGTCACCATCCCGCCGATCTTCTCGATGTCCTCGATCCTGTTATGAACGTAATACACCTGGCCCTGGCGGTTCAGTTCCTGCCGGATGGCCGCAGCTGCAAGATGGTCCTGGAAGGGGGCCACCACCGTATGGATAGCCAGCCTGTCCTTGGGGGGGGTTTCGATCAGGCTGATATCCCGGAGACCGGAGAGGGACAGGTTCAGGGTCCTCGGAATCGGAGTCGCGGTGAGAGTCAGGACATCGATGTTGGCCTTCATCTTTTTGATCTTTTCCTTGTGGCTCACTCCGAAGCGCTGTTCCTCATCGACGATCAGCAATCCGAGATCCCGGAACTCGACGTCCGGGGAGAGAATCCGGTGCGTTCCGATCAGGATATCCACCCGGCCTTTTTTCGTGTCCTCGACGATCTTCGTCTGCTGGGTCCGCGTCTGCAACCGGCTGAGCACTTCAATTCTCACGGGAAAGAGGACCAAACGGTTCCTGAAGGTGTGGAGGTGCTGGCTGGCCAGGACCGTGGTCGGGCAGAGGACGGCGATCTGCTTGCCATCCATGACCGACTTGAAAGCAGCTCGCATGGCCACTTCTGTCTTGCCGTACCCGACGTCTCCACAGACAAGCCGGTCCATCGGGGAAGAGGACTCCATGTCCCGGATAACTTCCTTGATCGTCCGCAACTGGTCTTCGGTCTCGTCGTACTCGAAAGTCTTTTCGAACTCCGATTCCCAGGCCCCCGACGGGCTGAAACTGAACCCCTGGAGGGCCTTCCTTCTTGCATAGAGTTCCAGGAGCTCCCTGGCCATCTTCTCGATAACCGTTTTGGTCCTTTCTTTTGTTTTTTGCCAGGTCCCGGTACCCAGCTTGTCGAGCCCAGGTAAAGTTGTTCCCAACCGGGAATATTTCTGCACCAGGTTGAGATCCTCAACCGGAACATACAGCCGGTCCTCGTCCTGATAGGAGATCTCGATGAACTCGCGGTCCCGGCCGTCCACGTCAAGCCGGATGAGACCACGGAAGATGCCGATGCCGTAATCCGCATGAACGACGTGGTCGCTCTCCCGCAGGTCCTGGAAGTGCGAAACGAAGGCCCGCCGGGCCGGCCGGCTGACCAGGACCTTTTCCTCGGTGAAGACGTCGCGCTCCGAAAAATAGGTAATCCTCTCCGGCGGGTAGCTCCATCCCCGCTCCAGATCGCCGAGAAGCAGCAGGATTTCCGCGGCCTGAGGCGCTGCAAAAGGGCTGATCTCCACCCGGGCCTTGACCTTGTTCTGGGAAAGGAGGGCGGCGACCTTTTGCCGAACCATCGGATTGGAAAGAAAAATGGCGCAGCGCTCTCTCGTCCGCTGCAGCCGTTTCATATACTTTATGAAGAAGGGAATCTTGTTGTCGAACCGGGGCACGGACTGGAAAGGAAAATGGTAGGTGTTTTTCCCTTCCTGGGGGAGAAGCTCTCCCAGGAAAGCGGCGTTTCGGCGGAGGTCCTCCCAGAGTACGGGAGGGTAGATGTCCTCGGGGGGGAGGCTGAAACCGTTGCCCTGGCACAATTCCTGGTACTGGGTATCAAAAGTTGCGCGGGTTTCGTTCCACTCCTTTTCGACCTCGTCCGCGTCGGCGATGATGAAAACGGCGTCTTTCAGGTGATCGGTGAAAGGAACGAAACGGCTTTTTTCGAGAAGGGCCAGGTAGGCAAAGTCCGGCGGGATTTCACCCCTGAGGAGAGAATCCTTTTTGGTCCGCCATTCCCGGGCGGGCAGAACGCCCTCTGCCGCGGCCGTCTCGATCCACCCTTCCAGGAAATCCGGCGACCCGGGAAATTCCCGCAGGGAAGGGACGAGGACGCGGGAAACGCGGGCCAGCGAGCGCTGCGTCGAGGAGTCGAATTCCCGGATCGAAGCGACTTCATCGCCGCTGAATTCCAGGCGAAACGGGTCCTTTCCCCAAGGGGAAAAGACGTCGACGATCCCGCCTCGCCAGGCATATTCGCCCGGCGAAGCAATGAGCTCCTCTTTGGCGTAACCGAAATCCCGGAGCGTCTGGAGCAGGCGGTCACGTTGATGTTCCTGGCCGACCTCGATTTCCAGGAAAAGCGCCTTCAGGTCCCGGGGACCCGGAACCGGCTTGAGCAGACCGAACAGGTTGGTCAGGGCCAGAGATGGAGAGCGTCGGCCGAGACTGAAGAAGAACTTCATCCTCGATGACACGGTCTCCAGGGAGGGTGGGATGCCGTCGTAGGGGCTCTCCGTCAATTCGGGGAGGATCTCGAGGCCTGTCGAGAGCGAGAACTGAGAGAAATAGAAGCGGCAGCCCTGCTCCAGCCGGGAGAGCGACCGCGCTCGCGGTTGGACCAGGACGATATCTTTCTCGAGTTTCTGGGTGAGGACCGTCAGGAAATAGGGAACGGCCGGGCCGACCGGGCCGGCGATTCTGATGCCTTTTTCGTTCCGGCGGAGGTCATCCAGCAGTCTCCGGAAAAGGTCGTTTTTTTCGAGAAAATCCAGGCTCATGGTTAACCGGGTATTATACCCTATTTGGCACGACAGTCCGGTAATACGGCTTATGCTGAGCTCAGCATAATACGGCCTCTACGTCAATGCTCATCGGAGGAGAACCATTTCTTGACTTCGCCCGGTCCGCCGAATTATAAATATCTCAAAGTCTGTCAGGAAAATGATACAGGTCAGATGTCCATAACCGGCCAGACGTTTCTTCACTACCGCATCTTAGAAAAGATCGGTGAGGGCGGCATGGGCGCTGTCTACAAGGCGCAGGATACGCACCTCGACCGCATCGTGGCCGTTAAAGTCCTCCCTCACGAGAAGCTGGCTGACCCGGACCGCAAACAGCGGTTTGTCCAGGAGGCCAAGGCCGCCTCATCTCTCAACCATCCCAACATCGTTGTCGTCCATGACATCGCCTCGGACCGCGGCCTCGATTTCATCGTCATGGAATATGTGGAAGGGAAAACCCTCGACCAGTTGATCGGCCGCAAAGGATTGAAGCTCAATCACGCGCTCGGCTACGCGGTCCAGATCGCTGACGGGCTGGCCAAGGCGCATGCCGCCGGGATCGTCCACAGGGACCTCAAGCCGACAAACATCATGGTGAGCGGGGAAGGACGCGTCAAGATTCTCGACTTCGGCCTGGCCAAGCTTACCGAGGATGTCCAAGCCGATGGTCTCGGCCCGACCATGACGATGGGCCGGCCGGAAAAGCCCCAGACCGAGGAAGGATTCATCATGGGGACGGCAGCCTACATGTCGCCGGAGCAGGCCGAGGGCAAAAAAGTCGACGCCCGGTCGGACGTTTTCTCCTTCGGTTCCGTTCTCTACGAAATGCTCACGGGCCAAAAAGCCTTCCACCGGGAAACCCGGATGGCCACGCTCGCGGCCATCCTCAGCGAAGAGCCGAAGCCGGCCGGCCAGGTCAACGAAATGCTTCCTCCCGATATCGAACAAGCCCTCGCGCGCTGCCTTCGCAAAAACCCACAGCGGCGGTGGCAGAACATGTCCGACCTCAAGATCATCCTTCAAGATCTGAAGGAAGATTCGGAATCCGGAAAGCTCCGCGCCACGCCTGCGGCCGACAGCCGGCGCCGAAGATCCCCCTTCGTCTGGATCGGCCTGGCCACGTCAGTTCTCGCCGCGGCGATTCTTCTCTGGGTTTTCTTCCCAAGAAAAGCGGCCCCGCCGGAATTCGAGATCACCCGGCTGACCTTTGATGCCGGTCTCACCTGGACTCCTGCTGTCTCTCCGGACGGAATGATGCTGGCTTACTCATCGGACCGAAGCGGCGATGGCGACCTCGATATCTGGGTCCAGCAGGTCGCAGGAGGAGAGACGCTGCGGCTGACGACCCATCCCGCCGATGATAGTTTTCCATCCTTTTCGCCGGACGGCTTAAAGATCGTTTTTCGTTCCGAGCGGGACGGGGGTGGGATCTATGAGGTCGGCACCCTGGGCGGCCAGGAACGCCGGATCGCGGACCGCGGCAATTATCCCCGTTACTCCCCGGACGGCGCCTGGATCTCTTATATCGAGGTCCCGGCTTCTCTGGAAACCGACCTGACCAAAATGTTCCTGGTTCCGGCCCAGGGAGGAACTCCGATCTCTTTCCAGCCGGAGTTTTGCACCGTCGGTCTAGCCGCGAATCCGGCACCCGTCTGGTCTCCGGACGGAAAATATCTGATCTTTAACGGCCGGCGGAGGGACAACCCGGCCAGCCTCGATTGGTGGGTCGCCCCGGTCACAGGAGGCCCGGCTGTCCGCACCGACGCCCATCGCAGCCTCTCTCTGAATCCGATCTGGCAAAGTCCCTATGCTTGGGCCGAGTCGCACATCTATTTCTCAACAGGGACGAGCGTCGAAGGAGTCAACCTCTTCCGGACGCAGATCGATGGAGGAAGCTGGAAGGTCAACGGACCGGCCGAGAGGATCACATCCGGAGCGGGTATACAATACCAGGCGGCAGCCCTGCGGGACGGCCGTCTCTTTTATGTCAATTTCGATTGGGTCGCGAACATCTGGACGCTTGAGGCCAGACCGGATCTGGGCCTCGTCAGAGGGGAACCGATCCAGGTAGCTCAGGACCTTATGGCCAAGTTCGAGCCCAGCCTCAGCCGGGACGGCTCCAGGCTGGCTTATAATGCCTTTGGCGGTTTTCAGAGGCCGCGCTTCGAGGTCCGTTTGAAGGACCTGGCCAACGGAGAACAAAGGATCTTTCCGATGAGGGCCACTCAATTCGGCCAGACACCCCGGATAAGCCCCGACGGAAGCGTCCTCTCCTACCACGATATTGTTGATGGCAAATTCAAAACATTTATCGTTACAGGACAGGACACAACCGGCCGGGAAGTCTGCGATTCTTGTGTGATCCTGGGGTTCTATGAGAACCCGGACTTCGCCCTTATCCAGGAAAATGGCGAGCGACTGCTGCGCTATAACATCGCCACGGGTGAAAAGACATTCCTCATAGAAGCCAGTACCGGAGCGATCATAGAACCCGCGCTGTCGCCCGATGACCGTTGGGTCGCTTTCGTCCTGGCAAAGCTGGACGGACGGGTGGCGATATATATCGCCCCGCTGGCCGGGAGCCCCGCCCCAGAGAAGGACTGGATCCTCCTCTTTGAGGACGATCATTATCTGGGCTCTCCGGCCTGGTCTCCGGACGGCAACCTTCTGTATTATCTTTCAGAACGGGACGGTTTTTGCTGCGTCTGGGTCCAGAGGCTCAACCCCCGGTCGAAAAAGCCGGGCGGGGATGCGCAGGGCGTCTATCACGCCCATCAAAGCCGTTTTAGATTGAATCTTCCAGCCGGCAACGGCACCCTGGCCGTGGCCACGGATAAGCTAGCACTATGGATGAGCGAGGCGACGGGCAATATTTACATGGCGACGCCCAAGTAAAACTCGTTTCGAAAAGGAGCACGGCTTCCTCCGGCCGATCATCAAGGATATGACCTCAGGTCATCACGAGGCCCGCAGGGCCGTGGTGATCCGACGCCTCGGTTGCGGCGACCCTCGCTGTGGCTTTGCCCGAATCCGCTGTCCGGATTTTGGATATGAGAGACTCCTGATGTTCTCCTGCCACACCCGCGAAGAGCAAAGCAGGAGTCGAAGCCAGGGTCGGAGGGGGGAAAGCAAAGCTTTCTCCCTCCAAGAAGCCGCTGGGGAAGCGAGCGGGCTGACGAACCCACCAGCTGCGACCGAGGCGAGGGCTTGGGTGAGGAAGTCCATCGACGACTGAGCGGGCATGGTTTCTCTCCGGAGGAGAGAAGAGCGAAGGAGGAGTTTGGAGTGAGGTTCCTCGCCGGGGAACCGAGCGGACTGAAGAACCCAAGCCCGAGCCTTATGTTCTCCACCAGTAGGAGAACTTCACAAAAACGTTATAGTTGTTGCGCTCGAAGCGGCGGAAATCGTTCTGGAAGTAGTTGGTGTCGACGCCGATAAAGAAAACGGTCCCCGGCCGCAAAACATAGCTGATCAGGAAGCTCCCGAAAACTTCGTCATAAAAAAGATTATAGTCGACGATCGCCCGGAGAGAGAGGACCTTAGAGATCTGGTAAGTCGTCCGCTGACGGATAACGTTGTAATCCCAGAGCCTTTCCCCTCCACTTTGTTCCCAAAATGTGCTCTTGCTGAAATCAAACCCCAGCTGGAGGCGCTTGCTCGGCTTGAAGTTGAGGAACAGACCGGAAGTGACGGCCCAGCCGAGGAAGGGATCGTCGGGGTCGTAGTTGATCTCGTCGCCGATCTTGAAAAAAAGCCCGAAGGGCATCCAGCCGATGATGTTGTTCTCGGCCTCGATAGAGAGAGAATTTTTCTTGAAGTCGATGCCCTCATACCTCTCCATGGCGTTCTCGAACTCGATGAAGGCCCGGTTGAACTCGGTGAAGCGGAGATTGACGTTGGTCCGCACCCACTTGTCCTGGGAGTCGCTCCCGAAATAGTCGTCCCGCCGCCCGACCCGCAGGCCGAAGTTGACCTGATTGAGGAATTTCTTGTCGGGATAGAGGGTGAAGCTGGTGTGGGCTCCATAGACCTTGTAATCGGTCCGGTTGACGAAGCCGGAAGCGGCCTCGAAGTCGGGGTGGAGGGATTCCCAGAAAACACCCGCCCCCCAGTATTTGTTGAAATAGTAGAAATCGGCGTACAGGGCAGGGGCCAGTCCGGATTCCTCTCCCTCAAACCGGGTTTTGGAACCGAGGGCCTGGAAGCTGAAAAAATACTTGTTGTTGAACTTGAGCTGGCCGTCGAACCCGGCGACGCGGTTGTAGGAGCCGTCGATCTCCTTGTCGGTCAGGCAGAAACCAAGGTAGGATTCCTTAAAGACATCGGCTTTGAACCGGACGATGTTGAACAGGGCCTTCTGGTCCGTGTTCTGGACACCTCCATGAATGTCCCAGAGGCTCTCGGTGGGGTTGACGTCGTAAGTTGAGAGCACCCCGTAGGTCAGCCGGCCGAACTTCCCCGTGGCCTTGATCCCGCCGGCGGGGTCGATGATGCGGCGGGTGTAGACCATCTCGATCTCGGGGAACTGGAAGATCTCCATCCCCTCCAGGAAGAACGGCCGTTTCTCCTGGTAGCGCAGCGCGTACCTCAGGTTGACGTCAATCTGAGGAGCGTCCGCCTCGATGTGGCTGAAGTCGGGATTGAGGGTGAAATCCAGTGTGTGGTCTGAGCTGATCCCGTATTTCACGTTGACCCCGGGCTGGAAGTCGATCCCTTGTCCCTCGCGCTTCAGGGAGGTAGCGATGGGCATGACCTCGAGGTTCTTTCCCCGCTCGACCTTCCCCATGATCGAGAATTGCCCTCCTTGGGTCAGCAGCCCGGGGATACTGCGCGACATCTCCGGCCAGATGATAACCTCGCCCTTACGTGGGATATTGCGCCCAAGGACGATGTTCCAGACCTTCTCCTCATCATCCGGAAAGCGAAGGCTCTTAAAGGGTATGGCCATCTCCACCGTATAGCCCTGCTCATCGATCTTTCCGCTGGACTCGAAAACGGTGTCCCAGCTGGTATCCATGTTGTCGTTGCCGCCCTCCTCCATGCGGATAGCGTCGATCTGGATGCCGAGCGGGTTAACGAAGAATGAAGAGGCCCGCCGTTTCTCGTTGAAGGTGTCCAGGAAGATGATGATCCAGTCATCATCCAAGCAGTTATCCCGGTTGGTGACGCTGGCCCGGAGTTTCTTCACTTCGGAGTCGAAGCAGCGGAAGGCCACGTAGAGGTTCTTCTCGTTATAACCCAGGTAGGCGACCGTCTTTTCCGAAGGAACGCCTCGTTCTTTTGGAGAGAGCTGCAGGAAATTTTCGATCTTGAGGGCTTCCTGTTCCCAGATGGGATTATCGAGCACGCCGTCAATCTTGGGAGCATGGGAAAGCTTGGGGATGACAAGGCGCTCGGGGTTAGAACCGAGGGCGGAACCGGCACCGGCAAAAAGGAGGACAAAAGCCAAGGCGGCGGCGGTTCTTATCTTTTTCATGGTCATATCCATCCTTGTTCGCTTCAAACTGTCTACCCAACCTGTCCATCCGCGCCTCACTGTGATAGACGAAAAAAAAGAGGGGAAAGTTCTATGGGGGGATTATTTTTTCGGCGGGGACGGGTCAAGGCCAGGGCCGAGGATCCGGCATTCTCCAGAGAGGCTGATTCTCAGGGTAATCTCTTTCCCCGCCACGCGGCACCGGAAAAGATCATGGCGCTCCCGCGAGTCTTTATCCTGGACTCTTCTTCGCCACAGGACCTTCTCGACCGGGTATTCATGGCCTCCTGCAAGGATCGCTCTCGGCGTCTCCCGACCCTTATAGCCAGAATAAAAAACAACTTCAATTTTCGAGTTGAAACCAGACATTGCCTTAGCTCAAGACTTATTATACAGGGTTTGTTTCTATTTGGAGTTTTCATTACAGGCCTGGACCCGGGGAGGTCGAGACCTACGACAACGCAGACGTCCGCATCCTCAAGCCGGAATCCCTACTCCAGGAACGAATACTCCTTACCGTAGCGGAGCATCTGCTTGACGTAATCATTGGGAAACTCGATCTTGACGTCGACGATCTTCCCGTTCTCCATGACGGGCGTGAGGACGGGATTCATGAATCCGGCGTAGGGGGCCAGGTTGAGCTTCCGGTAGCGCTCAAGGACCTCCTGGTGGAGAGCCTGGTCGATCTGGACGCCATAGGTCTCGACGAGGTTCCTGGCGGCTTCGTAATCCCCTTCGCTCGTGATCCGCTGGACTTCCTTGAGGAGCTCTCCGTAAAGGGCCCGGAGTTTCCCGTAGTCGTTGATCACGAAGTATGTCTTTCCGTCCTTGACTTCCCGCGAGATCACGTTGTCCGGTTTCCCCTTTTCGTAGACCCAGTGCGAGACCATGGCCCGGCCCCGCATGTGGGCCTGCTCGATGGTCTTCCCGGGCTCGATGCGGGTCAGCTGGGTCATGAGCCCATTCCGGATATTAGCGTCGTAGTCAGCTTTGGCCGCTTCGAGCGTGGGAAGAAGACCGAGCTCGACCATCCTTGGATCCATGAGGTAGTAAAAGGCGAAGAGGTCGGCCCGCGACTCCTCGATCGGGGAGTGGTAGTTCTTGAGCGCCTCCGAGCTGACACCGGGCAGCAACTGCCCCGAGCCGTGCCCGAGGACCTCGTGGAGGTCGGTATGGATGTTCCCGGCGAGGGCCCCGTATTTCTTGGTCCGCTCGAGGATCTCCTCAGAGTAGGAGAATTCCTTGCCGAAGCCCGAGTCGAGGGAGGACTGGTCGTAGGCGTGGGTGATATTTTCCAGCGTCACGGACTTCGAGCCGTAGTTTTTCCGGATCCAGTTGGCGTTGGGGAGGTTGATTCCGATCGGGGTCGAGGGGTAGCAGTCGCCGCCGAGCATGGCCGCGGTGATGATTTTCGCCGAAACGCCCTTGACTTCCTTCTTCTTGAAGCGGGGATCGACCGGGGAGTGGTCCTCGAACCACTGGGCGTTGGCCGCGATCGTGTCCGCCCGTTTGGTGGCCTTTAGGTCCTTGAAGTTGACGAGGGCCTCCCAGCTCCCTTTCATCCCCAGGGGGTCGCTGTAGACCTCGATGAAGCCGTTGACAAAATCGACCATCGAGGCCAGGTCGTTGACCCAAAGGATGTTGTACTCGTCGAAGCTCTCGAGGCTGCCGGTCTGGTAATACTCGACGAGCTTGTTGATGACCTTCCTCTGCTGCTCGTTCTCGGCGACGCCGGCGGCTTTTTCAAGCCAGAAGACAATCTTTTCGATCGCCGGACCGTAGAGGCCGCCCGCCGAGGCGACCTCCTCGGCGACCTTTCCGCCCTTCTTGACGACGCGGGAGTTCAACCCGTAGGAGACCGGGGTGGGATCGTTCTTGTCGATGATCCCCTCATAGTATTTCTCGACCTCGGCCTGGGTGACGCCCTCGTAGAAATTGACCGCCGATCCCGTCACCAGGTCCTTCGTCGAGTCCTGGGATACTTTTTTGGCGTCGACGGCCGGGTCGAAGAGGATGGGACTGAGGAAAGCGATGAGTGCGTCGAGCGTCTCGCCGGGAGCCAGCGGGAACTCTACGCCCTCCGAGCCCTTGACCAGGGAGGCGAAATAATCCGGGGTGAAGTCGGGGATGAACTTGTCGTTGGAATAGTGGTGGTGGATGCCGTTCGAGAACCAAACACGCTTGACATAGACCATGAACTTGTCCCATTGCGGGTCGCTCCGGTCGTCTTTGTAGCCTTCGACGACGGCGTCGAGGGTCCGGCGGATCTTGAGGTTGTGTTTGTAGTTCTCGTCGAAGATGATGTCCCGGCCGCAGAGGGCGGCTTCTCCGAGATAGTAGACGAGCTCTTTCTGGGCGAGCGAGAGATCCTCGAAGCCAGGGACCTGGTAGCGCAGGATCCTCAGGTCCGCGAACTGATCGACCTGCCACTTGAATTCTTCCGCGGCCGCCTGGGGCTCGGGCCCCTGCTTCTTGCAGCCGGAAGCGATGAGGATGACGGCGAGAGACAAGGATAGAATGAGGGCCTTCTTAAAACTCATGGGGTTTGACCTCCCTCGAGGGATTGGGAAGAAGCGAACATCCGCCTCATCATAGCCCATTTCGGCACCGGAGTCCATTTTCTCCCGCCGCCGGGGAACCGAGCGGGTTAACGATTCCATGCCCGAGCTCCTGCAGAGTTCCGCAGCGCCGAGAAAAACGCCGAGGGGAGCGATGACATCTCCGAATCTCGACCCTGATAAAAGAAAAGTTGTCAAACCAAAATGCCCTGATTATAATGAGGTCACTCCATGGAGGAGGAAAAAATGTCGCAAAAGATCTCTTCGCCTCAGTTCGCCGGCATCGTCATCCTGGGCGCGGTTTGGGGATTCTCCGAAGCCGCCCTGGGTCTCGGCCTGCAAAGGTGTGCGGCCGTCGCCTCCGGCTCGATCATGACGGCGGTGGCCTTGCTATTTATCGCTGCGGGCTGGGTCCTGGTCCGGCGCGTCACCGGCGTCGTTCTGATGGTGGCGCTGGTCACGCTGATCAAGTTGTTCGATGCCCATCTCCTCTCCCTGCCTCTGCGCCACGGGGCGGTGGCTAACCCCATCTTCGCCTTCTGGACGGAAGCCCTCGCTTTCCTGGTCATCTTCGCTCTCCTCAAGGAGTCGCTCCTGAAGAAGAGGTACGGGCAGGCGGCTCTGGGAGGGACAGCCGCTCTCTTCGCCGCCAACCTGTTCCCGCTGGTCAGGTTCGCCTCCGGAATCCCGGCCTGTGTAGTTCCCGGAACGGCTTATCCTCTTTCTCTCTACTACCTCCCCTTCGCGGTCGGACTCTCGCTGGTCACGGTGCCGATCGGGTTCTGGCTGGGCGAACGGCTCTCGGTTACGGAAGCTCAACATAGGGCGTTTGTTCGGGGGAGGGCTTTCCGTTATCTGGTCTCGCCGGCCGTGCTGGTCATTTGCCTGCTCATCATCGCCGCTATCCGGCTATCCGGGTAAGCGGTTTCGAGCACGGAAAAAGGAGGGCAACGATGGGAAACGCGGTCAATAAAAAGAAGCGAACCTTCACCCGGCGGACTTTTCTGAAAGGCCTGGGGGGCGGGGCGGCGGGCGCCGCCTTGGCCACGCGGATCAAGGGCCAATCCGCCGCGGCGGGACAAACAGGGGCGGATCTTCCTCCGGCCTATGTGACGAAGACCGTGGCTTTTGCCGTCAACGGGAAGTCCGTTTCGGTAGAGGTGGAACCCCGGGAAACGCTCCTCGAAGTATTACGCGACAAGCTGAAGCTCACCGGCACCAAGAAGACCTGCGCCCGGGGAGAATGCGGCGGCTGCACGGTTCTTCTGGACAGTCGGGCGGTCTATGCCTGCCTTTATCCCGCGGTCCGAGCCGCCGGCAAGAAGATCACCACTATCGAAGGCCTGGCCGAGGGCGAGACCCTTCATCCCGTCCAGCAGGCCTTCATCGAGAAGGACGGATATCAGTGCGGCTATTGCACGCCCGGATTCATCATGTCCACGGTCGCCCTGTTGAACCTGAATCCCTCTCCTTCGCCGGAAGACATCAAGGCGGCCCTCAGCGGGAACCTCTGCCGCTGCGGGAACTACGTCAAGATCTCCGAGGCCGTGACCGCGGCTTCACAGAAGCTAAGGAAGGCCTGAGATGAAAAAGCATGGTTATCCGGAAGACATCGACCTGGCCTACCTCGAAATGGCCAAAGGCAAAGAACCCCAGGGAAAGGAGATCGCGCCCCCGGCGCAGCAGGATTTCAAGCTGATCGGCCGGTCGACGCCGCGCATCGATGGCCGGCTCGTTGTCACCGGGCGGGCCAAGTATACCCATGATGTCCAGTTCAAGGGGATGCTCATCGGAAAGATTCTCCGCTCACCGTATGCGGCAGCGGAGATCGTCAGCCTGGACCTCAGCCGGGCCAAAAGCCTTCCCGGCGTCAGGGTCGTCCTCAAGCTCAATGAAGGGCGGGTGACCTACGAGGGTGCGCAGGTCGCCGCCGTGGCGGCCGTGGACGAGAAAACAGCCGAGGAAGCCCTTGGACTCATCTCCGTTGAGTATAAGGCCCTTCCCTATGTCGTCACGCCCGAGAAGGCCATGGCCGAAGGCGCTCCCCAGGTCCTCGATTCGGCCAACGTGGAGAAGATCAACGAATACACCCGCGGGAACATCGACCAGGGATTTGCCGAAGCCGACTTGACCCTCGAGCGGACCTACAAGACGGCCGTCGAGATTCATCATCCCACGGAAACCCATGGAAGTGTGGCCAAATGGGACGAGGATGATCTGACGGTCTGGGATTCAACCCAGGCCATCTTCAACGTCCGCGATGGATTGGCCAGGGCCCTGGGCATTCCTGCTTCCAAGGTCCGGGTGATCAAGATGTACATGGGGGGCGGCTTCGGCAGCAAGCTGGGCCTTAACGAACATACGGTCGTCGCCGCCCGGCTGGCTCGAGAGACGGGCCGTCCGGTCAAGATCACCCTTTCACGCAAGGACAACTCGCTCTGTGTGGGCAACCGCCCGTCCACCCTCATCACCATCAAGGGTGGAGCCAAGAAGGACGGAACGCTGACCGCTCTCTATCTGAAAAACTATACCTGCGGCGGAGTGGCCCGCGGCGATGAAAGCTCCGAACCCCTGATCGACATCTACAAATGTCCCCACGTCAAGGTCGAGGAGTTCACGGTTTTCACGAATACCGGGGGCTCGCGGGCGACCCGGGCGCCCGGCCACGTCCAGGGAACTTTCGCTTTCGAAGGATTCCTGGAAGAACTGGCCGCCGAGCTCGCCCTCGATCCCCTGGAACTCCGCAGGAAAAACTATACCGCGTCGAACGAAGGAGGGACGGGCATCGTCTATTCCTCCAAGGGACTCGACAAGTGTTACGACCTCGGCTCTGAGAAGATCGGCTGGGGGCGTCGGAACAAGATACCGGGCGAGGGCCGGGGCAGAAAAAGGCGCGGCCTCGGTATGGCCAGCCAGATCTGGTGGGGTGCGGGAGTTCCCGGCACACTGGCCGATATCAAGCTCCACCGCGACGGGAGCGTGGAGGTCATCAGCGGGACCCAGGACCTCGGTTGCGGGACCCGGACCTACATGGCCACCATCACCGCAGAAACGCTCGGCCTCGAGCCTCAGGACATCACCGTTAAGATCGGCGACACGCTCTACCCCTGGGCGCCGATATCGGGGGGGAGCCTGACGGCCGCGTCGGTGGGGCCGGCGGTCCGGGACGCCGCCCTCAAGGCGGCCGGCCGCTTGAAAGAGATGGCCGCCAAAAAGCTGGAGATTTCGGCCGCCGATATCGTCCTGGACGGGAAGAAGCTCTATGACAAGAACAACCCCGACAAGGCCATCGCGTTCAAAGAACTCGTCCGGGACCTGCGCCGGGAGACTGTCTTCCACGGCGAGAGAGGCGATCTGCCGGCGGGATTTGCCTACAACACCTTCGGCGCCCATTTTGCTGAGGTCGAGGTTGACCTCGATACCGGCCGCATCAAGGTGGTCAGGCATGTGGCCGTCCATGAGGTCGGACGGGTGCTCAACAAGCTGACCGCCGAAAGCCAGGTTCTCGGCGGGGTGACCCAGGGCATCAGCACGGCCCTGTTCGAGGAGCGGATCATCGACGAGAACACCGGGAAAATGGTCAACCCGAACTGGCAGAACTACAAAATCGCCACCGCCCTGGACATGCCGGAGATCGTGCCCATTTTTGTTGACCTGGTGGACCCGAGAATCAACAACCTGGGCAACAAGGGGCTGGGCGAGCCGCCCCGCATTCCGAGCTCGGCGGCGGTCGCCAACGCCGTCTTCAACGCCATCGGCCTCCACCTCCGGGAGATCCCGATGACTCCGGACAAAGTCCTGGCGGCTCTCCGGACGAAGGAGGCGGGCTCATGAAAAACTTCCGTTGGGCCGAACCCCAGACCATGGAACAGGCCGTCGCCCTGCTGGCCAAAGGAGAAGGGAAAGCTTATCCAATGGCCGGAGGGACAGACATTTTCACCGAGATCAAGGAGGGGGTCGTCGAACCGGAGATCGTCGTCGACCTCAGCGCTATCCCGGGTCTTTCCGCCGTCCGGAAAGACAAGGACGGCGTCCGCATCGGAGCCCTCACGACCGTTTCTGACCTCGCCGCCGACGCCATGATCCGGCAGGATTATCCGGGCCTGAGCATGGCCGCCTCGTCGCTCGCGACACCGCAGATCCGGAACGTCGGGACGGTCGGGGGCAACCTCTGCCAGAGGCCGCGCTGCTGGTACTACCGGGACGCCCAGATGGTCTGCCGGAAGAAAGGCGGCAGCCAGTGCTTCGCCGCCAAGGGCAGGAACAAATATCACGCCATCTTGGGCGGCGGCATCTGTCATATCGTTTACCCGTCGGACCTGGCGCCAATGCTCATCGCCCTGGGTGCCCAGGTCACGCTCGTTTCGCCGCGCGGAGAGAAGGGGCTGGCGCTGGCCGATTTTTACGCTCTCCCCTCGAAGAACGTTCGCCGGGAGAATGTTTTGGCTACCGATGAACTCCTCCGCGAGATCAGAATCCCGGCGGCCAAGAAGAGCGCCAAGAGCGCCTATGTCAAGCTCAAGGAGAGGGAGACCTGGGATTTCGCGCTGGTTTCCGCCGCCGTCCAGGGGACAGCTTCCGGCGAGGGGCTGAGCGACCCGCGGATCGTCCTGGGAGGGGTCGCTCCCATCCCCTGGAGGCTGGCAAAGGCAGAAGTCTCGCTCCAGGGCAAAAAGCTGACCACGGCTGTGATCAAAGAGGCTCTGCGGTCCGACCTCCAGGAAGCCCGGCCTCTCCAGGAGAACGGATACAAGACAGCGCTCGTCGAAGCCGCGGTTTCCCAGGCGCTGCTGAGCCTGGTCTGAGCAAGAAAAGGAAAGGGCAGTCATGAAGATCTTCAGATGTTTAATTATAGCGATATTCCTGTGCATCCTCCTGTCGGCAGGCCTCGCGATATCAGAGAAGCCGCTCCCTCAGGACGGAAAGATCACGGTCATTTCGCTCTATCCTTCGGTCGGGACGATCCGGGACTGGGTGACGCTCCGGGAGAAGGGACTGATCGATATCCCCAACCTCGCCGTCCTCGGTGTCTATCATGAAAGGGAGCGGACCGACTACAAGCGCGCCCAGGAATATGTCAAGGCCAACAACCTCGACTGGTTCACTTTCCATCCGGTCTCCGCGCCCCTCTCCCCCGAAGTTCTCTTCAGAAAAAACGAGTGTACAGAAGAGTTCGAAGAGCTTTTCAAGGATGCGGACGGGATCGTTTTTTTCGGCGGACCTGACATCCTGCCGGGCCTTTACGGAAAGAAGACGAGTCTTTTAACCCGCGTCGAGGACCCCTATCGTCATTATCTGGAGCTGTCGTTCGTCTTTCATCTCCTGGGAGGGTTTCAGGACGAATCTTTTGTTCCCCTGCTCGAAGGGCAGCCCGACTTTCCCATCACCGGCTTCTGCCTGGGAGGCCAGACGCTGAACGCGGGGACGGGAGGAACGCTCAGCCAGGATATCTGGGCGGATGTCTATGGACTCGAATCATTCGAGGATGTCATCGCCCTGGGGCCGGATGCCTGGCATACCAACCCGTTTTTACGCCTCTACCCTTGGGAGAGGTTCAGCGGATATTTCTATCATCGCATCCGGTTCACGCCGGCCGGAGCAAGTTTCTGCCGGGAGATCGGGTTCGACCCTGATGGCATGCCTCTGATTTTTTCCGCCCATCACCAGCAGGCCGAAAAACTGGGCAAGGGCTTTGAGGTTATCGCTACGTCGATTGACGGCAAGGTGACCGAGGCCATTGTCCATAAACGGTTTCCCAATGTGCTGGGCGTGCAGTTCCACCCCGAGGCCTGGGTCAATTACAGCCCCACGGTCCGCGTCCGCTTCACCCCCGAGGACAAGGAGCCTTTTGACCTGAACGCCTACCTGGAGGCCCATCCCCCGACCATGGAATTCCACCGCAAGCTCTGGGCCTGGATCGCCAGGAGATGGGTCGCCAACCACGCCGCCCGAGAATCCAGGTGATCAATCGCTGCCGTAGTAAGTGAGCTGGGTTGCCTGGAAGGCGACCTTGAGCCAGCCCCTGCTGATGATGAACGCCTGGCCGATGAGAAAGGCCAGCCAGATCGCTCCCACTGAATCCGTGGGCACCCTGGAGTGGATCCCCCAATAGACCAGGATGATGACCGCGCCCGTGATGAGCAGAAGGTAATACAAGGCCAGGGTCCCAAACAGTCTCCTAAAAACAAATCCGGCTGCCGCCCAGAGCGAGCGCCAGACGCGGCCGGTATCCGACCGAACGATAATGATGCGGGCGTAGTCGAGGATCATATGGATGAAATAGACGAGGGCCAGGCTGAGTCCCAGCCAAACCCAGAACACGTAATAGATCATGTTTTCGTTTGATCCATCCGAGGTGAGGGGTCCGGCCACGATCCAAATGACCCATTGGAACAGCAAGAAGCCCACCCAGATAATGAGCGAATAGACCTCCAGCCGGAAGAATCGGCCGAAATATCGGCCGGCCCCCTGGAAAAACGCCGGCGCGAGCCGCCGCCGCAGCCCCGGCTCATCCCCCGTCGATGTGTTGCCTGACAGCAAGACGTGGAGGATGCCTCCGGTAAGGAAAACGGATACCCAATAGTAAAGAAAAGCCAGCACCACCATGACCTTGATCATCAACCCCACGGGGGCTGCGTTGTGCGTCAGCATTTCCAGAAAAAGCCTGGCGTCGAACCGCTTGAGCGTTTCACCGAGCGCGCTCTGGCCCAAGGCGTTCACGAAGTATCCCCGGCCGACAAAATAGACGACGGCCGCGAACAGCAGGTTGAACGCCCACAGCACCAGGACCATCTTTCCCTGCGCAGACGCCTTTCTGATCCCCAGACCGTAGCTTTTCAAAACTTTCATCGCTTTCTCCCTCAAAACGACAGGCAAGTGAGGAATTCCTGGAACTTGAGAGCCAGCCCCAGGGCGTATTTCAGCGGGGACGCGCGGTCCGGTTTCATCACCTTGGAATTGTTGAAAAAGTTGACGTCGAGGAGGATTTTGTTTTCGGGGTCGAGGCGGGCCGATTTGAGTTTGACGGGACGCTGGTAGATGAATTTCTTCCATCTGTCCCGGCCGTCCCACGTCTCCTGGACTTCTTCGCCGTCCTCAAAGGATACCAAAATCTCCTGCGGAAAAAAGAGTTCGCCTTTTCGCTGGACCACCACTTCATTCCTGTAGGTTTTTCCCTGATCTTTGTTTCGGCCGCGCTCCCCGGGCTTAGGCGCCACCAACTCTCCTCGATAGAATCCCAAGGGCTCCTCTTCCTCCCGGAAGCGGATACTCGAGACGGCGTAATCCAACGAGCCCGCCGTCTTAAAGAACTGGTTGAAGAACCACCCCAGGTCCCGGCCGCTGACCTCCTCGGCCACGGCGATGAAATCGTCGGTCGTGGGGTGACGGAATTTCCATTTCTCATAGTAGGCCCGCATGACCCGGGCCATGACCTCTTCGCCCAGGTAATTCTCCAGGGTTTTGAGAGTGGTCGCGGCCTTGGAATAGACGTTCGAGGAGTAGCTCCCCCCGCTGACGAATTCCCAGCTATTCTTGACGATCGGGTCCCAGGCGAAAATCGGGATGAACTGAAGCCTCTGGTAATCTCCGTCGCCGATCTTCATCGGCCCCAGGTCGATCATCGAGCGGTCTGACCCGAAATACTGGTCCATCGCCTTCATCTCGGAATAGGAGTTGATCCCCTCGTCCAGCCAGGCCTCCTCGAATTCGTTCGACCCCACGATGCCGTACCAGTAGCCGTGCCCGAACTCATGGATGGTCACCATCTCCAGCATGCGCAGTCCTCCGGGCATGAACGAAAGAGCCATGGTGGTGAACAAAGTGGGGTATTCCATCCCCCCGGCTCCCAAGGCCTTGATGGGAGGGTCGACCAGGGTCACTGTCTGGTAGGGATAGGGGCCGTAGTTTCGGCTGTAGAATTCGAGGCCCTTTTTCAGAGAATCCAGAAGGCGGGGCTTCTGGTTGAGGTGCTGGCGATGAACGAGCAGGATCATCTCGGTATCGATCAAGGGATCCTCGAGGGAAAACCGCTCCCGGAACTCGACGAAATCTGGGCAGGCGGTCCAGGCAAAATCGTGGACGTCTTCCTGGTAATAGGTGTAAATCACCGTGCCGTCGTCATTGTCGCGCTGCTTCATCCGCTGTCCGGTGGCTCCCACTACGTATTCTTTAGGGAC
>CAYOZW010000033.1:20199-21577 GCA_964408495.1 uncultured Eubacteriales bacterium | reverse complement strand
GCCGCCGTAGGCGCTGACCATGTTGACGACCGAAGCGCCCCCCTGAACCGCGGCGAAGATGTCGGTTCGGGTGATCAGATAGGAAATCTGGTAGCCGCCCCAGCTGTGCCCCTGGATCCCGATTCGCTCCGGGTCGATATAGCCTTGACTGAGGATATGATTAACCGCCGGAATAACGCACCTGGCACAGCTCTCGCCCGGGTAGCCAGTCTCATAGATGATGTCGGGCATCAAGATGACATAGCCGTTAGATACATAGCGAGTGAAGTTGATGCCGGTGCCCGGAGAGGGGGCGATATAACGGTGCAACGAGTTCGAGAGCTTCTCATAAATATAGACCATCAGCGGGTATTTTTTGTCCGGGTCGAAATCCTCCGGCTTGATCAGGACGGCGGGCAGGATTTTTCCGTCGGCATTGGTGTATTCGATGAGCTCGGCCTTCCCCCAATTGTAGTCGGACTGCTGGGGATTGGCGGCGGTGATTTTTCTCGGCTCTTCGAAGCCGGGCCCGCTCAGCCAGAGGTCCGGAAACTCGTCAAAACGCTGCTGGGTGAAGACATAGACATCGGCCTTCTTGGCCTTCTGAAGGCCCCCGAGAAGTTTGTCCGGCATGATCAGCCTAAGGGGAGCTGCATCGGCTGCAAGATTGACCCGATAGAAGCCTGAAGCCTTGGTTCTATCGTCCCGGGCTGAGACCAGACGCGGTGTCTTGGGGGGGATCGCCTTTTCTTCCGGGTCGAGCCTGAGATCGCGGAAAATGATCTGGTCATGGCGTCCGATCCCCTGGGTGACCATCCGGGCTGACGACCCGTCGGGTTTGATCTGCCAGATGTCATAGTGGTCGTAGATGAGGACCGCCTCGTCGCCCTCCAGCCAGCCGGCGCTTCCGTAGGGATAGGGTTCGCCGGGCTCATCCCAATCCTCGTTTTCGAACCGGATGCCGAGCTCTGAGGTCAGGTTGAATCGCTTCCCGTCGGCGACCCGACAGGAATACCACTGCTTATCCGCGTCCTCGAAGTAAAGAAGATACTTACCGCCGGGAGAAATGCCGGCCCGGAAGGGGGATTTCTTGAGAACCATCTTGCGCGTGCCGTCGATGAGATTGACCAGATAATAATCGGTGTAGCTTCTGTCCCAGGAGATGAGTTGGCGGTAGGGCAGGCCGGTCGAGCCCAGGGCGAGCTTGGCGTCGTCGGAGAGCGAGATCTCCGGAAGGTCGGGAGTGGCGAGCTGGACGAATTTCGGCCCGGACTTTTTGCCGGCCGGCTTCAGATGGATGACGGCCCGGTAGCTTCTCTTTTTCTCGTCGTCGGCCCGGGACTTCTGCATCGGCTGGAGCTCGAGGTCCTTCCAGTTCCAGATGTCGACCTTGATTGGG
>CAYOZW010000033.1:0-20189 GCA_964408495.1 uncultured Eubacteriales bacterium | reverse complement strand
AGGATCCGCCTGAGGAGCCGGCGCCGTGCCGAAGAAAAGGCGCTCTCCGTCCTTAGAAAAATCGATCTGTCCGTGCTCGCTCACCGCCCATCCTTGAGTCAACCCTTTCGCCATGGCCGGAACGAGCTCGGCGGCGGTCTGGGCAGTTTCGACCCAATGATAGAGTCTGAAGGCGGGTGCATCCTCCTTGTAGTCGTCGCGATCGGAAACGAAGCCGAGCTGCTTCCCGTTATCGTCGAAAGCAAAACCTTTGTAATGACCAAGGCCTTGGAGAAGGCTGATGACCTGGCCATCGGCCATCCGGCGGAGAAAAGCACCGTCGTTTTCCGGAGTCTTGGAAGAAACTCCCCAAGCCAGCCACGTTCCGCTCTTGTTCCAGATGTATTCGACGACCTCGGGGACCCGGATTTCTTGAGCGGTGCCTAGCTCGCGGATGATGAGGTCGGTCCCCGGTTCCTTTTTCTTTTCCTTCTTTTTCTTGGCTTCTTCCGTCTCCTCCTTCTTTTCTTCAGCGGTTTTTTTCTCCTCCGGTTTCTTCTCTTCCTCTGCCTTCTTCTCTTCCTCTTTTTTATCCTCAGGCGTCTTGAGAGGAGGCTCCAAAAGGTAGGCGATATGAGCGCTGCCCTCCTCGGGGACCTTGAAGCTCTTGACCCGCTCGACGGTTTTCACTTCCCCTGTAGCCAGGTCCATGACGCCGAGTCCGCTTTTCGGCTGCTCTTCCGGCTTCTTTTTTTCCTTCTTGGCCTTGTCGACCTCGGCCTTGAGAGGGGCGACGGCAAAGATCACGTATTTGCCATCGGCGGTGATCACCGGATTGTTGCCGCGGGGCGTCCGGTATTCGGCTTCCGTCCTAAGGTTGCGGACGACGAGCTCGCCGTCGCCGTCCTGGAGAACGAGCGCATAAGCAAGCCATTCGCCATCCCGGGAGATCTGCGTCCCGCGGATCGACCGCCAGGAATCATAGATATCATAGGTCACCGGTTTTTTTGCGCTCTGTGGCGGCCGCAGCGAGGCGGGAGCGGAAATCGCCAGCAAAAGAATGAAGACGGTCAGAAAAGCGGCTAGCGACCGGATGTTAGAATTATCAGACCTTTTCATAGGGCCTCCTGATCTCGGGAATAGACTGATAATAGAAGATGAATCCACAAGGGTCGAAATCTAGCAAACGCAGGGAAACATGTCAAACGATCCCGACCTGAAGTTCCCCCAAAAATTTATGGACTAAAGAGCCATTTCTGTCCCGAATGGGATTGGGGGTATATATTTGGGCCCTGCAGAATTTGGTGGAATTATGGTGATGGAATTATGGTGACACCTAACTTAATTCTGCATGATGAATCATAGAGCGAATTAAGTCAGGTGTCACCATAATTCGTGTAGCTACGCGTTCTTCTTCAGCCGGAGATAAAGAAGGGCAATCAGGATAATCAGAAAGTTGATGGCAACCAGAGCGTAATGTGTATAGAAATGGAATAGCCCCCGGCCCCAGACCTCGATAATGCTTGTGGAGATGATCAGAAAGTCGATGATAAGAACGATCCGCAGCGTGGGCGACAGCCGGGCCCAAGCGGCGATAACGATCATGACGGCGGGCAGAGAATATAGGTAATTATAGTTCCAACCGAGAGGCGAGAAGAGCGGGATCAGGACGAGAAGGAAAGCACTCTCGAGGACTTCGGGACTTTGCATGGAAGCCGCCTCTGAACCTTTTTTGATCATCCAGAGAGCGGCGAGAGCCACCGCCAGAAAGATAAGCAGCAGGATGGCAATAGTGGCTTGCTTCGAGAGGGAGGGAAACGTCTTTAATAGGAAACCATAGAGCGAGGCATTATCATAGCTGGCCAGAAGTCCGGAGGTCGACTTGGAAAGGGTCGCGGGCCATTCCGCGAGGACGGCGAAATAGCCCCGGACTCCATAAAAGATCGCTGGAAGCGAAAGCCCGATAATGGCGGCGGCCAGCCCGGCGATGAGTGCCCGGGATTTCCTCTTGATGAGAAAATAGGGCAGGAAGACGAGGGCATAGGGTTTGAAAAAGAGAGAACCACCCCAGAGAAATCCGGCGGAACTCTCTCTTTTTTGAATGAGCAGATAGAGCATCGAGGTCAAAAGAAAGATGATGAAAAGATTGACCTGGCCGAGCTCGATCTCCCGGGCAAGGAACTTGAACTCGATAAAAAAGGTCCAGGCGAGAACCAGCGATGCTCTTTTACCGGCGAGCGGGAGGACCCGGAAAGAGAAGAAAAAAATTCCGGTGAGAAATGCGAATTCCAGGATATACCAGATGACCTTGGCTGTCCCGTAGGGAAGGAGTGCCAGGGGAGCGAAGAACAGAGCCGATGTCGGCGCATACTTGTATTGAAGATGTCCGTCCGCTTCCCGGTAAAGGGTTTCTCCCCGGATGATCCGCTGACCGCCTTGATAACAGACTGCAAAATCCGACATGTCCCGGCCGACATGAAGGAGGTAAACGCCGGTAAGGACGGCGGCCACGGTTATGATAAGCCCCCAGCGAAGCGCCCTTTTCCTCTTTTCCTCAGGAATGCTTTGCATCGATCGATCCAAGCGGCGCGGCTAGCATATCAAAGGCCGAAAGGAGGGGTCAATAAAACATAAATGGGGACGGTCCAATTTATTTCACCCTCTCCCAAACCCTCCCCCGTCAAGGGGGAGGGATAGTCGCATTATCCATCTGTGGAATTATGGTGACACTTAACTTAATTCCACGGATTCGGTTTGCCGAATTAAGTTAAGTGTCACCATAATTCACCATAGTTCCCGGATTGATGATTCGAAAGGATGGATTGTGATACAATAAAAACCTTCTAATGAGAGAGTTGCAGAGGAGATTTCCCCACTTCTTCAGCTGAGAGGATTATCATGTCACGAAAAATAACCTATCGTTCGGTCCTCTTTTGTTTGACTGTTTTCATCTTTTTCCTGGCAGGCTGTCGGCCGGAGCCCAGCGATGAGGCTCTGGAAGTTAAGGCCCGCCGGATCCACGACCGGGTTTTGACCGTGGACACGCACTGCGACACCGCCTCCCGCCTCCCCGGCGGCACTTGGGATATCGGTGTCCGGCACGAGCCCGGCGACCGGGCCAGCGGGAAGGTCGACCTTCCCAGGATGGCCGAGGGCGGGCTGGACGCTGAATTTTTCGCCGTCTTCACCGGCCAGGGGGAACGCACCGATCAGGGATACGCCCGGGCGAGAGACTGGGCGCTCAAAACGCTCGACGGCATCGATGCCATGTGCGAAAAGTACCCGAACCTGGTCGGCCTGGCCCTGACACCGGACGACGCCTACCGGCTCGAGAAAAAGGGATTGCGGGCGGCCTTCATCGGCATGGAGAACGGTTACCCCGTCGGAAAAAGCCTGGAAAACCTGGAAGAATATTATAAGAGGGGAGTGCGTTACCTCACCCTCTGTCACAGCCGGGACAACGATATCTGCGATTCCTCCACCGACCGGCAGAACCCCGAGGACCACGGTCTCAGCGACTTCGGCCGGGAAGTGGTAGCCGCCTGCAACCGCCTGGGCATGATGGTCGATGTCTCGCACATCTCGGACAAATCCTTCTACGATGTTCTCGCGATGACCAAGGCCCCCGTCATCGCTTCGCACTCTTCCTGCCGCGCTCTCTGTGACAGTCCGAGGGATCTTACGGACGAGATGATCACGGCGCTGGCCGGGAACGGAGGCGTCATCCAGATCTGCTTTCTCTCGGGCTATCTCCGCACTCCCAAACCCAGCCCGGAACGGGACCAGGCCCTCAAGGACCTCCGGGAGAAATACGGGTCGATGAGGAACATCGAGGACGAAGCCGTCCGCAAGAAGGCTAGAGAAGAGTACGAAGCCATAAATGCGAAGTTCCCTGCCGACCAGGCGACGGTTGCGGATGTCGTCGACCACATCGAGCACGTGATCGGAATCGCCGGCGTCGACTATGTGGGGATCGGTACGGACTTCGACGGCGGCGGCGGGGTGGAGGGCTGCAATGACGCGAGCGAAATGTTCCGGGTGACAGAAGAGCTCGTCCGCCGCGGCCATTCGGAAAAAGAGATCGCCAAGATCTGGGGCGGCAACGTGATGCGCGTCTTCCGGCGGGTGGAGGCCGTCTCTGCCGAACTCAGCAGGTGAAATTCTACCCACTTCAATTCTCTATCAGATCATCAAAGTGATGGTCTTTTTTTGGCGGGAGGGAAGTCGAATTCCGCTGGGCCGTTGACAGTTCGACCTTTTTTTATTAAGAGGAAAAGAAACCGACCCGGCGGATAGAACGTAGATACTACTGGAAAGAGATGATTGGCTTGTTCTCACCTGCGATGAGCGTCGCTTGCCCGTTGCTCCCGAGGAGGAGTGGGTGAGAACCTCCTTCCGTCCGAATATTGGAATCCTCATACTCCTGGCCGCCGGACTTATCGGGGCTCAGTCCTCCAGTCGCTCGCTCCAAACCTTAATCGAGACCGAGAGGGCGTTCTCACGTCTCTCCGAAGAAAAGGGGATCCGGGAGGCGTTCCTGACCTACCTGGCGGACGACTCCGTCGTCTTCCTGCCGCGGCCTGTCCCGGGAAGAAAGGCCTACGAGGAAGCTCCGGCCGATTCTCCGACGCTCCTGACCTGGGAACCCGCCTACGCGGAGGTCTCTCCGGCCGGCGACCTCGGCTACACCACGGGACCTTATCAGGCCGCGAATAGAAGCAACACCATCGCCCCCCCGCGTTTTGGGCATTACGTTTCTCTCTGGCAAAAACAGCCCACCGGCCTCTGGAGGGTCGTCTTGGATATCGGCATCGGCCATCCCCAGCCCGGGTTCAAGCCTCTGGAGGTCATGACCAAAAAGGATGCGCGTCGGCCCAAGAGGCTGGTCAGGGTCGAAAAACTCGGGGAGTTGAATGTCCTTCTCAAGATCGAAGCCGAGTTCGCCGCCAAGGCGGCCACCGAAGGGATCCTCGCCGCCTATCTTGCTTATGCGGATGAGGATATCCGTCTCTACCGCGACGGCGCTCTTCCGAGCGCAGGAACGGAGGCTCTGCGCCGGGAGTTTTCCGATTATGCCGGAAAACAAACCTGGGCCCCTGTGGACGGGGATGTCTCCAGGTATGGAGCCCTGGGCTTCATCTTCGGGACGGCGGAGGCAAGAGGCGGCAGTCTTCAAGACCCGGCCGAGGCTTCGAGCTACCTGCGGATCTGGAGGAAAAATCCCCAGGACCTCTGGAAAATTGCTCTCGATCTGGCGATACCTATTCCTCCGGAGCCGCGGGAACAAAAATAGTCACCTAGCGGCGGCCTTAGTCGCACAAAATAAATAGTAGGGAGAGACAAAACATGGGTACAATTATCCGGCGGATACACTTTCGTTCCGAAAGGATTTTTCCAGGGATTTTCTTGTTGGCGCTAATTTTGTTCCTGACTGGATTCCGGTCCCCCGCGGCCGCCGCTCGAGTGCTCGTATTTTCATCCCATGGGCCAATCGCCACCTCTATAAACGGGGACTCCCGCCTTCCGGAAGAAAAACCAGAGCTTCCTTCCGTCACGCATTATGACCTCCGGTTCCGACTTTTTACGAAAGACAACAATCTCGAAGCGGAAGCCTTGATGACCGTCCTGAATACGACTTCTGCTCCCCTGTTTGAGATCCCCTTTATCCTCTACCGGCTTCTTGATGTCGAGGAAGTGACCGATGGAAAAGGCACCCCTCTTTCTTCGACCGGGAGCGTCGTCAAGTTCTCCGACGAAAAAAGCCTCCAGGTTCGCTTTGTTTCCGTCCGATTGGACCGCGCTCTTTCCCCGGGGGAAAGTACAGTCGTGCGCCTGAAATACTCCGGCCCCCTGTGGGGATATCGCGAGGTGATGCGATACGTCCAGGACCGGATCGACGATAAGTACAGCCTCCTGCGGCCCGATTCGCTGGCCTACCCCATGCTGGGCTTGCCTTCATTTCAGAGCATGATGGCCGCCTTCCGCTCGCAATTCACCTACCGGGTGGAAGTGGAGGTCCCGGACGGGTTGATCGTGGCCTGCGGGGGACGCCCCGTTGAGACCGTGCGAAAGGCGGGAACAGCGGTCTTCAAATTCGAAAGCTTGAAACCGACCTTTAGGATCGATGTGGCCGTCGCCAGGTTCGAGGTTGTCGAGGACAAAGACGCCGGAATCCGCATCTATGTCATTCCCGGCGATGAGGCCGAAGCGCAGAGGATCCTCGACACGGCCAAGAAGTCGTTCCTTTTTTTTACCGGGATGTTCGGCGAACTCGGCGATTTTCCAGGATTCACGATTATCGAGATACCGGAAGGCTGGGGTTCGCAGGCCTCGGATTTTTATATGCTGCTGGCCGCAGGGGCCTTCCGGGACAAGTCCAGGGCTTCCGAACTCTACCACGAGATCGCCCACAACTGGAACGCCCGGGTTAAACCAGAGATTCAGCGTTGCCGATACTTCGATGAGGCCTTCGCCTCCTATTTCGAGGGATTGGCGATCAAGGAGTTCGAGGGAGAAAAGGCGTTTCAGGCCTATATGGAAAAGCGCCGCGGCCGGTTCCTGCAGTCCTGTGAAAGGGACGAGAAAAATAGCTCCACCCCCATCATAGACTACTGGAAAGAAGAAAGGGGCGAAAATTCCTACACCAAAGGGGCTTGGTCCCTTTATGTCCTTCATCAGACCGTCGGCGACGAAAAATTCAGGTCGCTCGTCTCGGGTTTCCTCCGTGAATACCGGGTCCGGCCGGCAGATTTCCGGGACTTCCAGGAGTTCGCCGAAAAGACCGTCGGCCGAAGCCTGGAGGCGTTTTTTAAGGAATGGATCTACGGGGCCGAGTCCTCCGGGCAGCTCCGGGAGAAGCTCGATGTTGACCGGATCGCGGAGAGATATCGGTGAATGAACTGGAGTGAAATCGCGATTTAGACGGCAAGAGGTGAATATGGGATCAAAGATGAAACGCCGAGAGTTTTGTCAGGCTGTCCCGGCGGCGGTGGTGGCTGTTATGGCCTGTCCATATGTTTTGGGCTCTGCCGGGATAGGGAAGGAGGAGAAAATGGAGAAGAAAGTCAAGCACATCGAGGTCAAAGTCGCCAGCGTCAAGGGGACCTGCGGCGCCGGCCAGAAAGTCGGCGATATCTCCCGGGTCACCGAGCAGGGAGTGGAGGGAAAGATCTGTATCCATGCCCTCTTCAGCATGCTGCCGGCGGTCTTCGCCATGATGTACGAAGCCCGCTTTCCCTGGCTCTCCGACCCGGATGTGAAGACTCACGCCTGCCCCGACGCGGCCAACCCGGTTGTCTTTGAGATCAGGAGGGTCCGCGGAGCCTAGAGAGGAAGGGCCAAGGGCCCTGGGACTACCGAGCCGCTCCGGCCGGCTCCGGGATAGTCGTGCCTCTAGAACGTCAGCCGGTCTAGCTTATCCAGGGTGATTTCCGAACGGACTTTGCCCGTATGCTCTGTTGAGGCGGGCTCGAAGAGTAGCAGCTTGACATGCCCCTTCGGCACCACGCGGTGGGAGACGCCTTTCGGCACGACGATGAACTCCCAGGGCTGAAGCTCCGCCTGTCCCCCCTCCCAAACGACCTCCAGGGCGCCCTCCAGGACGAGGAACATCTCGTCCTCTTTTTCGTGGGCGTGCCAGGGGACTTTGTCCCCCTCCGCCCGGACGAGCTTGACCTGCTGCCCGTTGAGCTCGGCCACGATTTTCGGCGAGAAGGTGTCCTTAAACCTCGAAAAAGCGGCTTCGATACTGACCTTCCGGATATTCATAGGCATCTCCTCGATTTGCTCTTTGAGTATGTGACTGATTAGCGAGTCTGGGATACCAGGAACACTCCTAGCATGATCAAGAATGCGCCCAGCCAGCGGAGACTCGATATGTGCTCTTTGAAAATGACCGCCGAGGCGATGACGATGAGGGCATACATGAAACTGACCATGAGGTTGGCGTAGCTCAGCTCAAAGCGGGAGAGGACGACCAGCCACAGAAGGGCGCCGGCCGCGGAGAGGAGCGTCCCGGTCAATACCGGCCAGGAGCCGAGCGCACGGAGGAAGAAGCGGAGGTCGACTTTCTGGCCGGCAAACGCGATCAGGCCCCACTTGAGCAGAACCTGGGCGGACGTCCAGAGGGCGATGACGAGCAGAAAGAGGCTGATTTCTTTCATCTGTGCGCTCCTCATGTCTTCTCGAGATCCTTCTCTCGCCGTCTCTGCGAGATGAGTTTTGCGAGGATGGTTTTTCCTGCAGATTCTTCAGGAATTGTGAGCCAATATATCGCGCGGACTTTTAAATGTCAAATGAGTTCCGGGCGATAATTTGCGGTTCGTGCGTGATTGCGGTATAAACAGGGAGCGAAAAAATGAAAGCTCCGTTGGACCGCCGCTTTGTCCGGACCTGGATCGAAGTCGACCGCGGCGCGCTCGAGCACAACCTGATCACTTTCCGCAGCCTTCTGCCCCCCGGCTGCCGGCTCATGGCCATCTGCAAGTCGAACGCCTACGGACACGGGCTTTATGACCTCGCCCCGGTCCTGGAAGAGATGGGAACGGACTGGTTCGGTGTGGATTCGATCGTCGAGGCCGTGACGCTGAGGAAGAAAGGAATCCGAAAACCGATTCTCGTTCTGGGCTATACACTCCCTGGCCGCTTCGGGGAAGCCGAGAAATACCGGGTCAGTCTGACGGTTTCCAGCCTCGAAAACCTGCGTGCCCTGGCTGCTTTTTCATGTTCTCGCCCGGCCCGGATCCACCTCAAGCTCGATACCGGAATGCATCGCCAAGGACTTCTGCCTTCTCAATGGGAGGCCGCCCGGACCCTCCTATCGAAGCACCAAGGGCGCATCCAAGTTGAAGGCCTCTATACCCACTTTGCTTCGGCCAAGGATCCGGCGGAAAGAGACTATACGAACGGCCAGATCGAGGAGTTCGAGAAAGCCGTCGCTTTTTTTGGGGCCTTCGGAAACCGGATAATCCGCCACGCCTCCGCCACGGCCGGAGCGATGAATTATCCGGAAGCCGCCTATGATCTGGCCCGGATCGGGATCGGGCTTATGGGGCATTGGCCTTCGGCTGAGACGAAACGTGCCTGGGACAAGAAAATCTCTCTGAAGCCGGCGCTGGCCTGGCGGACGATCATTTCCGAGGTCAAGACGCTCAAGAAAGGCCAGGGGATCGGCTATGACCTGACCGAAACCCTGAAGCGAGACTCCAGGGTCGGCGTCTGTCCGATCGGCTACTGGCATGGTTTCCCGCGAAGCCTTTCACTCGTCGGGGAGGTCCTAGTCAGAGGACGGAGAGCCAAGGTTCTGGGGACCATATCCATGGACATGATCGTCATCGACCTAACGGATGCCGGTGGGGCCGGCGTGGGCGATGTCGTCACGGCCATCGGCAGAGACGGCCGGGAGGAGGTCAGTGCCTATGAGGTCGCGCAGAGGGCCGGAGTTTCCCACTATGAACTTCTCACCCGCCTCAATCCCTTGATCCAAAAGTTCTATACAGGTTGAAGGGACTTCCGGCCGGGAGTCAGGGAAAATTTGTAAAATATATTTACAATCGGTTGAGATAGAGTCCGCCAATATCTGTGTAAAATTATATATATCAATCACTTTTGGTCTATTTGATATGGCATAAATCTTGCTTAATTTGCATTCCTATGGGTACTTTTCTATGATGAGTAAAGGCCCGATGTCAGCGCCCAAGTGCCGAGCCGCAATTCTGCTCTTTCTCGCTCCGGTCGCACTTGTCCTGGCCTTCCAGAGCCCCACGGCCCGGTCCCCGGTTCAGAAACCGCGTCCCGGTGGGACGCTGCGGCTGCGGACGTTTACTCTCAATCCTTTTCAGCCCCAATTCGACCCGGCCGGAGGGGCCCACGTTTTCGTCCTGAATCAGATCTTTGATGGACTGATCGGGCTGGACAAGAACTTGGACGTTGTAGGTGTTCTGGCGTATTACTGGATGATTTCCGACGACGGCAAGACTTACACCTTTTTCCTGCGGAAAGGAGTGAAATTCCACCATGGCCGGGAACTCGAGGCCGCGGACGTCAAGTTTTCGCTGGAACGCCTGATCAGTTCAGACACGGGAGGTTCCTACTATCAATTCTTCACCTCCAAGGTCGTGGGCGCCCAGGAATTCAGAGAAGGGAAGGCGCCCGATGTGGAGGGATTCAGGGTGAGGGATAAGTATACGTTTGAGATCCAATGGAAAAATCCCTATGTTTCGGCCCTCTATCTCCTGAGCATGGATTTCTGCAAGATCCTTCCTCGCGACCTCGTCCAGCGCCAGGGACGCGGTTTTTTTCAAAGGCCGTCCGGAACCGGCCCTTTCAAGTTCGCCAACTGGCTGCGCAACTCGAGGTTGGATATCGTCGGTGTCAGGCTGGAGAGGAACAACGAATATTTCCTCAGGAAACCCTATCTCGAGGCCGTCGAATTCAATCCCTTTTACACGGTGGATCAGTTTCTGGCGGGGGATGTCGATATCATACCGTATTCTTCGGAGCGATTGTCGGGCCGGGATATCGAACCGTTGGAAGCGGAAACCTTCGCCACGGCCTTCCTGATGATGAGTTGCCATCGGCCACCCTTAGACAAGGCCTCCGTCCGCCGGGCCATTTCCCTGGCCATTGATAAAAAGGAGATCGCCAAGGCTTCTTTCCAGCTGGACTCGTCCCCACGAGTGACCAACAATTTCATTCCCCCGAAGCTTCCGGGATTCTATCCGGACGATGAGGAAATGTTCAATCCCGGAGAAGCGAAAAGAATCCTCCTCGAGGAAGGCTTCTCCGACGAGCGTGCGTTTCCCAGGGTCACCCTGTTCCTCCATGAGGAGCAGAGGAACGGAGACACCAAGGTTGCCGAGGTGCTTAAGGATCAGTTGGCCGCCATCGGAATCGACCTCAGGACGAGAACCTACCGCGGCTATGACGAGGTCAAGTCTTCCAAGGAACCCTGTCTGTTGCTCCTCCATTGGAGTCTGGATTTTCCGGACCCGGAGAATATCGTCATGCCCCTCTTTCACTCGAGCGCAGTCTTGAACCAGAACATCCTACAGTACTCCAATCCTCGGCTGGATGAGCTGGCCCTGGCGACTGAGACTGAACAGAGTCGGAAAGTCCGGATCGCCCTCTTTCACAAAATTGAACGGCTGCTCATGGCCGACATGCCGGCCGTCCCGCTTTTTTCCCGGCAACATCGTCTGGCCATTCAGCCCTATGTGCGTGGGGTTATCCGTCCGCCTCTCGGGTTCTTCTATCTCGATGCGCGGGAGATTTGGCTGGACAAATGAGACTCGGCAGGGCGCGCCTCAAGATATCTCTCTACACCCGGTTCATGATCGCTATCACCTTCATCCTCATCTTTCTAGTCGGTTCCATCCTCTTCCTGGTCGAGCGGCGGGAGGTCCGGACCATCTTTGAGGAATCGAAAATCCGTGGAGTCCTGATGGCCGAGAACATCGCCAACCTCAACCTGGAAAGCCTGCAGTATTGGGACGAGAAGTCCATCAAGGCGAATATCGATCAGAAACTCGACGACACCTTGATCTATATCGTGATCTTCGACCGGTTCCAGCACCTCTATGTTCACACCGACCTGATCGGGGATGATGCCAACATCAAGGTCAGCCAGATGCCGGCCAAAGTCCGCAAAGGCCTCTCGGTCAGCCGGAGGTTGGATCTCAAGCTGGCCAGCCAGTGGGTGCCCATTATCGAGATAGAGATCCCCGTCTTTGCAGGGGAGGAGACAGAGGCGGAAAATGTCAGCGATTACTGGGGCTCGGTCAAGATCGGGCTTTCTCTCGAGGACATTCACAAGGAGATCCGCCAGACACGGTTGATGCTGATCCTGATCGGCTGCGGCGGATTTCTCCTGGGAATGGCGGGGGCCGTCCTGCTGGCCAGGCGGATCACCGAACCGCTGAAGACGCTGGTGGAGGGAACCCATCGTATCTCGAAGGGAGATTTCTCCCAGACCATTCCCGTCCGCTCCGAGGACGAGGTCGGCGGGCTGGCCCGGAGCTTCAACGAGATGACCAAAGACCTTCTCGAGACGCGCCAAAGGATAGAAGATGCTAACCGGAAGCTCATCCAGGCCGAGAAACTGGCCTCTATCGGCCGGATCTCAGCCACCATCGCCCATGAGATCCGCAACCCTTTGACCTCGGTCAAGCTCAATATCCAGAAGCTTCTGCAGAACGAGGGCCTGGGGGAGGAAGAGAAGGAGCACCTTGGCATCTCCCAGGAAGGTATCGCTCTGATCGAAAAATTCATCAAGGAGCTGCTCAATTTCACCCGTGTCTCCGACCTGAACCTGGAGCGGTTCTCGATCCTTCAGATCATCGAAGAATCATTGAAGCTGTTGCGGAATTCTTTCCAGGAGAGAAAGATCATTCTGGAGAGAAGCTGCCCCTCCGACCTTCCCTCGGTGGTGGTCGACGGCGATAAGCTGAGGCAGGTCTTCCTGAATATCCTTCGGAACGCCGTCGAGGCGGTGGATGAAGGGGGCAAGATCGGCCTGGCCCTTTCACTCGTCAAGGAGAATGGCGCCAAGCGGATCCGGATCCGGATCTCCGACAGTGGCTGCGGGATCGCGGAAAAGGACTGGGAAAACATCTTTGAGCCGTTCTTCACCACCAAGCCATCCGGGTTCGGACTGGGCCTGTCCAACGCCCGCAAGATTGTGGAACAGCATATGGGCTCGATTAAAGTCGTCAAGAAAAAAGGGAAGGGGACGGCCTTCGAGATCCGCATCCCCTGTGAGGTAGAAACATGAGATCCGTTCTGATTATCGATGATGACCCGCTGATCCGTAAGACCCTGTCCGGACATCTCACCAAGCAGGGGTTCGATGTCCAGCTGGCGGAAGAAGGCGAGGAGGGAGTCCGGAGGTTTCGGGAATTCAATCCCGACCTCGTCATCCTGGATGTCCGCCTTCCCGATATCGACGGCCTCGAGGTCCTGAGGCAGATCAAGGACCTCAATAGCAAGGCGTACGTCTTGATGATGACGGCCTATGACGACATGAAAACAACAGTCGAAGCCATCAAGCTCGGCGCCTTCGAGTACCTGGTCAAACCGCTCAACTTTATCGATCTTGACCTGACCGTCACCAAGACTTTCCAGGTCCGGGCCCTGGAGGATAAGGTCAGCTATCTCGTCGAAGAAAGACAGAAAGAATACACCATTGACAATATCATCGGCCACTCATCTCAGATGAGAGAGGTGTTCAAGCTCATCGGGTCGGTGGCCAACACCCGCACCAATGTCCTTATTCAGGGCGAAAGCGGAACAGGGAAGGAGCTTGTCGCCAAGGCGATCCACTACAACAGTCCCTACCGCGACGAACCTTTCATCGTCATCAACTGTTCGGCTATCTCGGACACCCTGCTCGAGAGCGAGCTGTTCGGCCATGCCAAGGGGGCTTTCACCGACGCCGTCAGCGAGACCAAGGGCAAGTTTGAGATCGCCGGCAAGGGAACGCTATTTCTCGACGAGATTGGCGACGTCTCTCCCAACCTGCAATCGAAGTTGCTGCGGGTCATCGAGACGCGGGATTTCATGAAGGTGGGCGGGGAGAAGGTCCTGAAGACCGAAGCCCGGATCATCGCTGCCACCAACCACGACCTCAAGGCGCTTATCGACAGCGGCAAGTTCCGGGAGGACCTTTACTACCGGCTGAAGGTGGTGGAAATATTTTTGCCCGCCCTCCGGGAACGCAAGGAAGATATCCCCGAGCTAGTGGCCTATCTGCTGGAAAAGATCAACCGTGAACTTCGCAGGACAGTGAAAAAAGTCCCCTCCGAAGTCATGAACATCCTGAGGGAGATGCCCTGGCGCGGCAATGTCCGGGAACTCGAGAACGCCCTCACCAGGGCCGTCATCCTGGCCAAGGGGGACGTCGTCTTGAAGGAGAACCTCCCCCTGGAGTCGGGGGAGAGGAAGCTCTTCCCCGGCGAATTGGTGTCGCTGCGCGAGGTGGAGAGCAACTACATACAGCACGTTCTCGATGCCGTCCAGGGGAGCAAGACGCGGGCCAGCCAGATCCTGGGGATCAGCCGGCCGACCCTGGATAAGAAGATCAAGGAGTACAAGCTCCGGGTCGCCCTCCCTGGGTCCTGACCTCCCTCTCTGTAAACGAACTTAACGGGATGTAAATATTCTTGAGAGGGTCGGGGGCGCTCCCGTCCTTTCCCCCCATACCCCCTGGACGGGAGGGGCGTCAACTTGGCACAAAATCTGCTCTATGGATGAATGAACAGAGGTCTTAGAAATGGCAGAGAAAAGGATCATCGTCGTCGATGATGACGAATCAATTCGGAAGACATTCTTCCTGATGTTCAAAAAACAGTACCGGGTCTTTTTGGCCAAAGATTCTGAAGAGGCGCTGCGTGATCATAAGAGCTGCAAGTTCGACCTGATCATCGCCGACCTCAGGCTGCCCCGGCTGAGCGGCTTGGAGATGATCGCCCGTTTCCGGAAGTTGGGTTTTCGTGGAGAGGCTATCCTCATCTCCGCTCATCCTGATTGCATCTCCGTCGAGGAGCTCAGCCGGCAGGCCATCGGTCATTTTTTTTCCAAGCCGCTGGATTTTCAGGCGCTCACCCGTTCGGTCGAATATCTCCTCGAGCCCCGAGAGGCTCGGGCTTGAGTTCGTCAGCCCGCTCGGTTCCCCAAGGTGCCTTTCTGCCCCGTTCATAATCATATGGGCAGGTAATCTGGCATCCCTCTGAATAACGAGGGGTGTCCCTTTGGGGGAACGTCCCCATTTTGATATAATTGCGGAGAGAAATGTTCGGCCCCTGGCTCCGTCTCCTGGCGGCTATCCTGATTGCCGGCGTCTTCCTGCAAGGAGAGGTCCTCCACGTCCCCCGGGATTATGTTTCTATAAAGAGCGCTGTTTTTGCCGCGGCTGCGGGAGACATCGTCGAGGTCGATGACGGGTATTACTTCGAAGGGAATATCGTCCTCAACAAAGCCATCACCATACGAGCCAAGAACGCCTTAAGGGCCATTGTCTATGGGGATGTGGAGAGCGGGTTCACAGAAGCCATTTTTATCATCAGGGCGCCGGCGTCCATAGAGGGACTCGTCCTGAAGAACGGTCTTCGCGGGATCATGCAGCGGGGGAGCCCCGATGTCTCCTGGGCCGCCGCTAACCTGGCCATCCTCAACATGAAGGATGAAGCCATTCAGATCAATGCCGTCGAGGGCAATATCGGGAGGGGGACCGTCCGCGGCGTCATGATCGACAATTGTGGAACGGGCATCAGCACCAACGATGCCTACTCTTTGGAGGTCTCACATTGTCTTGTCGCTAATTGTAGCCTGGCATTTTCCGGCTATAACCACATCCGATTCGCAGTGGACCACGCATTGGTTTTGAACTGCCGGCAAGCCTTCGAAGAGTCAAAGGATGAACTTCCCTCTCCCCGTTGCAGCACCATTGCCAGGGGCGCGAATGTCGAAGTCGTGGATGCCGGAGCGGTGAGGGACGACCCGAGCAAACTGTCGGTGGGGAACGACTTTATAGACTTAGGAAGACCGCCGGGCGGAGCCTCTCCTGGAATGGTCGGCCAGGGACTTGCCCTGGCGATTGCCGGGGACGTCCATTTCCGAATCGGGAGCGACTCCCAGTCCCTTCCATTCTACGAAGCGGCGCTCAAAAGCGGACAGGAATCTGGAGCGGAAGAAGTGTCCTTGAGGGCATATACAGGCCTGGCCTTGGCCCACGAGCACCTGGGAAATTACCCCGCAGCCCTGGAAAATTATCGTCAGGCCATCCTGCTTCTGGAGCGCCTTCGGGGAAAATTGCCCTTGCGGGTCTTCCAACCCGGATTCTTGCAGGATAAAGCCCAAGTCTACCTTTCCTTTATCCACTTTCTTCACGAGATGCATATTAAAGAGCCTCGACCCGATTATCTTGAGGAAGCGTTCGCCTGCGCGGAGCGGTCGAGAGCCCGGGGATTTCTGGACAGCCTTGAGGAGACCGGCCTGGATTTCGCGAGCGGAGTCAGCCCGGAGGTCATCAGCGAGGGAAAGCGGCTGTCCGAGGAAGTCTCTCGCTATCAACTCGAGCTCCAGAGCCGGGGCCTCCCCCCGGCCAAGCGGTCAGAGATCCTGGCCGAACTGGAAAAGGTGGAGAACTCCTACCGGGACTTAATGATGCGAATGAGGAGGGATATGCCTTCCTACGCCCACCGACATTATCCCGGCCCCATCGGCTATCAAGAAACCCGGGCCAAACTCCTCCCCCCGGGAACGGGCTTGGCCGAGTTCGTGTTGGGAGATGACTATTCTTTTGCCTTCTGGGCCAGCAGGGATTCTCTTTCTATGGTCCAGCTTCCTCCCGGCGACGAGCTCCTTCCCCTTATCCAAAGATATCTCAAGTTCATGACGATCAAAAATTCGAATCGATTCATGGCCGAGAGAGGAAGCCGTCGATTGTTCGACATTCTCCTAGGGCCGTTCCGCGCGGAAATGGGCAAGGGGATCAAAAGGATCATCATCATTCCCGACGGACATCTTTATTATCTCCCCTTTGAGTCCCTGATGATCAAGGGTCTAGGGGATGACCGGGAGAGGCACTTCCTGGTCGAGGACTTTGAGATCTCCTACGCTCCATCGGCCTCTGCGCTTGTTCGATTAGCCGAGAGAAGTCGATATCCTTCTTCCAGAAAAGACCTTGTGGCCGTGTCCGTCCCGGAGCCTTCGAGTTCGAGCAATTTTCTCTTCGGCCGTCCCATTGACCTCTCCAAGCTCAAACACGCCAGCGAGGAGATCGATATCGTCAGCCGGTTCTTCACGGAGGACAATCGGATGGTCCTCGACGGGCCCCGGGCGGCGGAGGGAAGACTGAAGCGGTTTCCCCTGGGGGATTTCCGGTATATCCATTTCGCCGTTCACGGTATCTTTGACGACAAGAATTGGCGCAGATCAGGATTGCTGCTCTGGCGCGAAAAAGGATCCGCCGAGGACGGGATCCTTCAACTGCGCGATATCTTTCTCCTGGACCTCCATTCCGACTTGGTCGTCCTCTCCGCCTGCCAGTCGGGGATGGGCAATATCGACACGGGCGAAGGGATCACCGGCCTGACCGAAGGCTTTTTATTTGCCGGAAGCTGTGCCGTCCTGGTCAGCTTATGGAATATCGCCGACCGGTCAACAGCCAAGTTCATGGGAAGTTTCTACGGCTATCTAAGAGGAGGGAAATCCCCTTCCAAAGCTCTTCAAGAAGCGAAAATAGCGATGATCCGATCGCCGTATGGACATCCCTTTTATTGGGCGGCCTTTGTCTTAATTGGGGATGCCCGGTCCTATTCGATCTCGAAATAGCTGGACGCCGAGGCCAGTTCCTGGGAGTCGTCGTCACTGGCGCTGACCGTCCATAGGTAGGGCTTTTGATGTTTCAGTTTCTGCCTGATGTCATCCGGTAGGTGAAGCCGGGTTCCGGTGAGGCTGGCGCTGAATACCAGGTTGAGATCGTCATCGACGATCTCCAGATGATAGACATCGCTATCCGTAACCTTTGACCAGGAGAAAACCTTGGGCGCTTCTTTGATCTTTCCTTCCGGTTGCTGAAGCCTGATCTCGATTTGCTCCCCGCCTCTCATGATCGGCTGGGGATTGGAAATCTTTACGGATAGCCGATAGCCGAGGACGGCCAAAAGAATTCCGGCGGCCAGAATCCCCCCGGTGCGGATTATCCTGGGGGAAAAAATCTGGCTTTTCCCTGGCCATGCCCGCATTTGGCTTCTAGCCAGTTCCCTGAGCTCTTTCCCGTCCCGGGAGGACAGGGCGACTTCAGGAATATCTTTTTCCCGCGTTTTGAGCTCTCTCTGGATAGAGGTGAGAGCGTTCAGACGCAGCCGGCAGTGCGGGCACAGGGCGGCGTGCTCAAGAAACCGGCTCTCTTCATACTCGCCGAGTTCGCCGGAAATATAGAGCACAAACGATTCTCCTGTGGGGCATTCTTTTTTTCCTATCCTGTTCATCGATTCCCCCTTTTAGCTTTTTAAACTCCTCAAAAATATCCCTTATGACCGGATTTCCGATTTCGACAGCGCCGGCAGGAGAGCCTCTTTGATATCGGCCAGTCCCCTGTAGAGCAAATGACGGACCTGGTTTTCCCGCCACTGGAGCCGCGCGGCGATCTGGGCGATATCCATTCCCTCGAGGTGAAGACGGAGAACGGCCCGTCTCCTTTCCGGAAGCAAGTCGAGAACTCGGTGTAACATCAGCTGCCGCTCTCTGTCCTCAAAGCGTGAACCGGAGGATAGGGGGCTTTCGGCGGACTCCTCGCCTTCACTCGCTCGGATCAGCTTCTCAAGGGACAGATGCGGCATTCTTTCTTCTATAAGATCCAGGGCGGTCGTATAAACCACCCTCCATAAGTAAGACCTCAGATTGTCGATTTTTTTCCCACCGGCGGCTTTTTTCCAGAGCTTCATCTTGACTTCGTTATCGATGTCCTCCTTTTCTTCACGGGACATCTCCGGGAAGCTGGCCAGCAGGATATTCCGGATGGAAACGGATATATCTTCCAAAAAGGTCTTGGTCTTGAGAAGTGTTTCCAGGTCCATGGCCGAAACCGAATTCCTTTCCTCACAATATAATGCTAATAATTCAGGATTTCAAGTTGAAAAACGGGAAGAATTCGGGGATTCCAGGGTCTACCAAGTGGGAGCCGGGTGACGACGGGCTTCTCTCCAGTTATCTCTTTTCCCCCGAACGAGCAGAATAAGGGGGTTTCTTGTTTCAGTTGACAGAGTCGCCTTCAAATAAATAGAATAGGCGGCAAAAGGAGGTCAACAATGCCCTTGCCGCCAAAAAACCACCGGGATGCCGCGCCCACTGAGAGCTCCTCAGGTCTGACTCGGCGCGATTTTTTCAGGTACGTGGCCGGGTCGGCCCTATCACTCGCCGCTCTCGATAAGGCCACGGCCGGTGTTTATCAGAGCATCACCGCCCTCAATCAGAAATATTATGGTGATGAATCTCCGGACGGCCTCTATTGGGATGGGATCCGGAGGCAGTTCCTGTTTGAGGACGGATTGATCATGATGAACAACGGGACGGTCGGCCCTCTCCCCAAGCCTGTTTTCAACACGTTGATGCGCTATTTCAGGATCCAGGCCACGAATCCCTACGATGTCTATAACTTCCTGCCCACTTTCCGGGAGGAGACGCGGACCAAGCTGGCCGCGTTCATCCAGGCCTCACCCGAAGAAGTCGTCTTGACCCACAACACCACCGAAGGGATCAATTTCGTGACTGCCGGGCTCGATATGAAGGAAGGGGATGAGGTGGTCCTTTCCAACATGGAGCATCCCGGCTCGATCCATCCCTGGAGGCTCAAGGAGAAACGGTACGGGATCGTCATCAAGGAGATCCCCCTGGGAGTGCCGACAAAGAGTGTCGACGAGGTTGTCGGGGCCATCGCCGCCGCCGTGACATCCCGGACCAAAATTATCAACATCGGCCATACCGTCTACGTCACCGGGCTCATCTCGCCGCTCAAGGAGATCAGCCAAATGGCCCACGAAAAGGGAGTGCTGGTCCTGGCCGACAGCGCCCACGGCCTGGGCATGCTCGACCTGAACATGAAGGAAATGGGCATCGACTTTTTTGCCTCCAGCCCCTATAAGTGGATGGGGGCGCCGACCGGGATCGGCCTGCTTTTCGTCCGCAAGGAAGCCCAGGACAAGCTCTGGCCGACGATCGTCACCGGCGGTTGGGACACCTACAAGGATGCCCGCAAGTTTGAGTGCCACGGCCAGGACGCCGATGCGCTCATCTTCGCTTTGGGAGAGGCCCTCGATTTCCAAAACGCCATCGGCCGCCGGCGGATCGAACGACGGATCAAATCTCTCGCAGGATATCTGAAACAGGAATTGCGCAAGATCCCCGGCGCCAAAATCCATACACCGGATGATCCTTATCTTTCAGGCGGCCTGACCGCCTTTTCTGTGGAAGGAGTCGACCCGGCGAGGATCGTCGACTATGCCCGGGAAAAATACAACATCGTGGTCCGGACGATCGGAAATAAGGACGCCGGTACCTATGGAGTTAGAGTGTCGACTCACTACTACATCACCACCAGGGACATCGACAACCTGGTAGAAGGAGTGCGGACGCTCGCCGCCCACCGCTCCTAAAAGGCCGGCTCGGGGCAGTGGCATCGAAACCGCGCCCGTTTTCTCCCAGCGCGGAAAACG
>CAYOZW010000032.1:0-21592 GCA_964408495.1 uncultured Eubacteriales bacterium | reverse complement strand
CCTCCACCGATGTCTGCCACTATGACGGGGCGTATGAGCGCACCTTTGAGAGCGTGGTGGCCGGCGCGCGGGTGCGCGCGCCGATGATGCTGATTCATACGGTGGCGGCCGGCGGCGGCTCGATCCTCCATTACGACGAGGCGCGCTTCCGGGTCGGACCGGACTCGGCCGGCGCCGATCCCGGGCCCCTGGCCTACCGGCGTGGCGGCCCGCTCACGGTCACCGACGCCAATGTCATGACCGGCAAGCTCCAGCCCGATTTCTTCCCGCATATCTTCGGGCCGGGTCAGGATCAGTCCCTCGACCGGGCGGCGGTCGCCAAAGCTTTCAAGGCGCTGGCGCGGAAGCTCGGCGACGGGCGCAAGCCGGAAGAGATCGCCGACGGATTCATCAGAATAGCCGTCGTCAACATGGCGAACGCCATCAAGACCATCTCGGTGCAGCGCGGCTACGACGTCGGCGAATACGTGATGAACTCGTTCGGTGGCGCCGGCGGACAGCATGCCTGCCTGGTGGCCGACGCACTCGGCATAAAAAGCGTGCTGCTTCATCCGCTGTCCGGTGGCTCCCACTACGTATTCTTTAGGGACTGTGATCTCCACCTCGAAGACTCCGTAGTCGGCGAAAAATTCAGTATTCGCATGATACTGGTGACAGTTCCAGACCCCTTCCTGATTGACGCCGAGCTTGGGGAACCACTGGCCGACCATGTAGAAATCGTCGGCGAACCCAGACCGGGCGAAAACCCGGGGAAGCTTGGCCTCGAATTCGACCTCGAGGGTGATTTTTTCTTGCGGGTTCACCGGCGAGGGCAGCGGAACCCGCATGACCGTCTGGTCGTCGGGATTCCCGTCGTCCGGCTGGATGAATTCCATCCGGGAGGTCAGGTCCTCTCCATCCTCAATCCGGAGAATCTTCACCGTGTTGTATCCCCAGTTGTCTTCATCGAGCTTGAACCCGCGGTGGCTCCCCCCGCTCTCCTTCATAAAGGTGGAACGGTTGTTCTTGAAGGCGTTGAGGTAGAGATGAAACTGGAGTTCCGAGACGGGGACCGCTGAATCGTTCAGCCAAGTGACCGTCTCCCGGCCCGCCAGTCCTTTTGTCTCCGGAAGAAGCTTCACCTGGATGCGGTAATCGACGATGTGTTTGCTCAGAGCGCCGAACGCGCTCGAAGGGATGAGCCCAAGACTGAGCACGAAAATGATACTTATTTTTTTCATGCCGAACTCCTCTCTTTGTATTCCCCTGTTTCTTCGATGCTTATAACATAGGCCCAGGCGACGGTCAAATGAACAAGGGACGTTCCGCAAAGAGACACTCTGCCGCATTTTCAGGATGATTCTTAATGCAGGGTGTCCGTTTGAGGAACGTCCCTTTACCTTTTATTGACTATTTCCTACTTTTATTATATTATTACTAAGGATTTTCACAGAAAGGAGCCTGCGATGAAGCGCTACATGGTTCCTCGTACCAGCCACTGCAAAAGCGGCTGCCGACCTCGATCCTGAGTACGATCTAAAACTGCTTTTTAGGGCAGAAGAGCCCGTCTTTTTCCCCGACATCGGAGAAAAGGTCGGGCTTTTCTTATTTGAGGGAGGGACTGGAAACCCGGGCGGCACAGAAAAGGAATCTCCCATCCCCGACGTCTCCTCAGAACTTCGGGGGGCCCTCACGCGTATTCTATATAAAGCCCGAATGTTGACTTGGAGGCACAGATGAAGAAAACCATCCTCACAACGGCAACGGCTCTCCTGGCCCTGGCCTGCCTGGCGGCTATCGCCGCCCCGGCAGTCGCCCAGGACAAACCCGTGGATATGAAGAAGCTCAGCGCCGAAATTATCGGCGATTACGAATTCTCCTACCAGGGCGAGTCGATGCTCATTCAGTTCATCGAGAAGGAAGGGAAGCTTTTCGGCGCCCCCGTCGGAGAGATGCCCGAGGAGATCAAACCCGTCGCGGAGAAACCCCTCTGTTTCGACATCACAGTAGCGGGGAATGGGCAGTATTATGAGCTGCAGTTCGTCCGCAACGACAAGGGCGTCATCGACAAGTGCGTCATGAACACGATGGGCATGACCATCGAGGGGATGAAGATCATCAAGTAGGCTGTTCTCGGAGCGTTTATTTCTTCCTCGGCCTGAGCGGGGAATAGCCCCCGTGTATTTTCCGGCCGTCGGCGCACGATATCATGAAGAATAATGGCTATCATTATCCCGATCGCATTCTCAAATCGAACGAAGGCGTCTCCGTCGTAGCCTTCTATACCCTTCATTATCCCCACTCGACCGAAGAAACATGGCGGCAACGGATCGCAGAGGGGAAGGTTCGGCTCAACGGAAGGCCGGCCTTGCCGGGTGAGACTCTGATCCGAGGCGACCGCTTGATCTACCATCGTCTTCCCTGGGAAGAGCCCGACGTTCCGCGGGATTTTGGGATCCTGTTCGAAGATGAAGATGTTCTCGTCCTGGCAAAACCCTCCGGACTGCCCGTCCTTCCCGGCGGCATGTTTTTGGAAAACACTTTGCTTCGGCTGGCGCGGCAACGCTATGGCCCCGGGTGTTCTCCGCTCCATCGGCTCGGGCGAGGCACCTCCGGGGCCATCCTCTTCACCCGCAACGCCCGGGCCGCACGATCGTTGGCCGCCGCCATGTCTGAAAGGCAGATCCTTAAGGTGTATCTGGCCCTGGCCTCCGGGACCGCGATGCCGGACACATTCACGGTCGATGCGCCCATCGGGCCCGTTCCCTACAGGCGTCCTGAAACCGTCCATGCCTATCGCCCGGACGGCCGGCCGTCGATAAGCCATGTCCGGGTGGTCCGCCGGCTCCCTAGCGAGAACGCGACACTCCTCGAAGTATCAATTCCCACGGGACGCCCGCATCAGATCCGGATCCACCTTAGCTACGCGGGATTCCCCCTGGTCGGCGACCCGCTCTATCGATCAGGAGGAATCCCCCGCGCAGACGGCAAAGACGATATGTGCGCCGCGCTTCCCGGCGAAACAGGATATCTCCTTCATTCTTGGAGGATCCGGTTTCTCCATCCGGCAAGGGGCAGAGACGTGGAGGTCGTTTGTCCTCCGCCCGCAAACTCCGCCTGGCAACGCTTGACCTTCAAGGACTGAGCCCAGCTCGCCCCTCCCCCTTAGAGCGAGCCTTCTTCACGGCGTGCCGAAAGGGCGAGCGAGATACTCAACGACTTGGACAAAGACTCAAAGCAAGAGCGGGAGCGGATGGCCAAGAGCCAAGTCAATAAGGTCGATTCTGCTCCGACGGCCTGCGCGTCAAAGCGGCGGCATGACCGAAGTCATAGAAGTTGTTTTCCCGGCTCCTGTGGATCTTTATTTTGGGGAGGAGCGGATGATCCGGCGGATGATCGAGGAACTGGAATGCCCCTCGACGAAACGCACCCGGGCGACCCGCCCGCCGGCCCCTTCGACCTCGGCCCGTCCGACGATCTCGTCGGGGCCCCAGTCGCCGCCTTTGACCAGGACGTCGGGCAGGAGCGTGGCGATAATTCTCCGGGGGGTCGTTTCCGGGAACGAAACAAGGTAATCGATAGCCTCGATGGCGCTCAGGATTTCAAACCGCTCCCGCAGCGGGAAGATCGGCCGGGCCGGACCTTTGAGCCGCCGGACTGAGGCGTCGCTGTTGAGGGCGACGATCAGGACCTCGCCCATCTTCGCGGCTTCGCCGAACAGCCGGATATGCCCGGCGTGGAGGAGGTCGAAGCAGCCGTTGGTGAAGACAACCTTCTTTCCCTGACGCTTGAGCCGGCGGCGGATCCGGACGAGCTCTTCGAGGCCGAAGACTTTCCTGTCTGTCTTCCGCATGCGGTCTAATCCTGAGGAGGTTTGATCCCGATCCCGGACGTGAAGCTCCAGGTGTGGAGGAGCAGGCCGACCCCCACGTCTTTATGGGTGGACGAAACCAGGAAAGAATAAAGGTTGCGGTGATAGTCGTAGGGATAGCCGTCCCTTTTGTGGACGGCGACATCCAGATAATAGGTGCCGTTGACGAGGCTCAGCTTGTCGATCCGGAAGATGATCTTTCCCTCTCCCTGAATAGAGACCGGTTCATATTCCTCAAGGAATGTGTTTGTTCCGTAACAGCAGATGCCCTGGGAATTGAAAATCCCGATGCCGAAGGCAAAGTCATCCGCCGCCTCGTGGGCGACGACATCCATCTCGATGAGCATTCCGTCCTCCGGCGAGAAGACGTGTCCCACCTCACCCCGGGCGTTTTTCAGGACAACGCGGGTAATCTCGATCTCTCTTTTCCCCCAGCGATTTTCGCGCCTGTCCTGGTCACTCGACTCGATAAAGGGCTCCTGCTGCCTCCTCTCGAAGCTGCGCTCCTGTTTTTCAGCGACATCCTGAAGATAGGCATCGATGATCCGCTTGGACTCGCCGATCATCCGGACCCGGCCGTTTTTGAGCCAGGCCACCCGGTCGCAGATCTTCCCCACCGTGCTGAGGTCATGGCTGACGAAAAGGATCGTCTTCTTGCGGCGCCGGAAATCGTCGATCCGGTCGAGGCAGCGGGGGACGAAGGCGGCGTCGCCAACGGCCAGGACCTCATCGATGAGCAGGATGTCCGGGTTGACGTTGATGGCGATGGCGAACCCCAGCCTCATGTACATGCCCGATGAATAGGTTTTGACCGGCGCTTCGATAAATTCCTCGAGCTCGGCGAACTCGACGATATCATCGAACTTGGCGGTGATCTCTTTCTTGGTCAGCCCCAGCATGATGCCGTTGATGAAGACGTTCTCGCGGCCCGAGATCTCGGGGTGGAAGCCGGCGCCAAGCTCGATCAGGGCCGAGATCTTGCCCTGGGTGCGGACCTCCCCCTGCGTTGGCTTGGCGATCCCGGCGATGAGCTTGAGCAGGGTGCTCTTGCCCGACCCATTCTCGCCGATGACTCCGAAGGTCTGACCCTTTTCCACGAAGAGCGTGACGTCGTCGAGGGCGGTCACCAGTTCGTCCGGACGGAGGGAGCGGAAGAGGTCGCCCTTGACCAAAGCGCTTTTGAAGGTCTGGAAGCGGTGCCGGGCGGAATATTTCTGGTAGATCCGGGAGACGTGGTCGACTTCGATGGGCTGCATTCAGACCTCCTCGGCGAAGGAATCACGCAGCCGGTCGAAGATCATGTAGCCGATAACGAAGAGGATGAGGGAGACGATGAGGGTGATGCCGAGACGTTTCCAGTGGAAGAGGCTGTTATAGTACAGGCAATACTGATAGCCTTGGATGACGTGGGTCATGGGGTTGAGGTTGAGCATAAGCCGAAGAGGGCCCGACTTTTGGATGCTGTCGAAGGTCATCGCGTAGATGATCGGTGTTGCAAAAAACCAGAAGGTCAGCCAGTTGGACAGGATATCCTTGATGTCCCGGAAATGAACGGTCAGCGACGAGATCATCAGGCTGAAACCGAGGGTGAAGACATACTGGACGAGGACAACGACGGGAAGAAGCAAGGCATAGAGGGTCAGCGGCCTCCCCATGATCAGGATGAAGAGAAGGAGGATGGGCAGCCCGAAAAAGAAATGGATCATGTTGCTGGTCACGGTGACCACGGGGAGGACCTCGGCCGGGAAGAGGATCTTTTTGATCAGGTTGCCGTTGATCATCAGGACGTTGGCCGACTCCAGGGAGGACGTGGCGAACCAGTGCCAGGGCAGGATGCCGCAGAAGAGATAGAGCGCATAGACGAAGGGGCTCTTTTCGAAGGACGGGTCCCGGGGGTTGATGATCAGGCCGAAAACGGCCGTGTAGACGATCATCAGGAGTAGCGGATTGAAAAAGGACCAGAGGAAGCCGAGGACGGTTCCCCGGTAGCGGGCTTTGAGTTCGCGCACGACCAGGTTCTGGATGAGGACTCGGTATCTGTAGAGCTCTCTGAGGTTACGCAGAATGCGGGTCATGGTCCTCTCCTGCGAAGATCGATTTCATCTCGGGAGTGTATTCGCCCCTCTCATCGTAAACGAACAGCGGCGGCCGAATCTCCAGTGAAGAAACGGCAAAGCGGCATTCGGCCAGGAACCAGCGCGAGGCCTCTCCGCTCCGCGGATGGACGTAGCGAAGAGCTTTCACCTTCAATTTGGTCTCCTCCAGCGCCCGGTCGAAATCGGCTTTCCTCTTAGCCGGGTAGATAACACAGGCGCGGCCGTCCCTTTCCAGGGCATTTCCAGCGACGTGCATTATATCAAAAATATCGCATTTTATCTCATGCTTGGCGATGGATTTTTCATCGGAAGGGCTGAGCTGGCCGCCCTTCCTTTTGATATACGGCGGGTTGGAAAAAACGACATCATATTTCTCCCCGGCATGATAGGTCCTCAGGTCCTGTTCGAGGACCGTCACCTTGCTCTCGAGATGGTTGAGGACGATGTTGCGTCGGGCCAACTCGGCTAAGGAGGGTTGGATCTCGAGGCAGACGATCCGCTGGAAGGGCTTCCGGCTGAGCAGCAGCGCGATAATCCCATTCCCGGCCCCGAGTTCAAGAAGTCTGTCGGAGGGACGGGAGGAGATAAAATCAGCCAGGAGAGGAGCGTCCAGGGAGAACCGGTACCCCCGTTTCTTCTGGAGGAGAAGGATGCGGCCGTGGTAAAACGCGTCGAGGGTCTCACCGTCAGCGGGCTCAGGACCGGTCCTCTTCATCCTCGCTCAACTCGGTGAACGCGGTCACCCTCTCCGGACCGACCTCGGCATAACCGCCCCGGACCGAGAGGGATTCCCGCCTGCCGGAGGCCCGATAAGTCAGCTCTCCGGAGCCCAGAGCCGCATAGAGAGGCCGGTGCCCGGGGAGAATCCCCAGCTCACCGTCTAGGCCCGGAATGGTCACTTCCTCAACCTTCTCGTCGACGGCCAGGCTCCGCGGTGTGATGACCCGGAGATGCAGCGAAGTGAGGGGGCCTTGGCTCATGAAGCTTGCAGCTCCTGGGCCCTTTGCGCCACTTCGTCAATCGTTCCGGCCATGTAGAAAGCCTGTTCCGGCTTGTCGTCATGTTTTCCTTCGACGATTTCTCTGAAGCCGCGGATGGTTTCTTCGACGGGAACGTACGTCCCAGGCCGGCCGGTGAACTCCTCGGCGACATGGAACGGCTGGGAGAGGAAGCGCTGGATCTTGCGCGCCCGGGCGACGATCAATTTATCCTCGTCGGAGAGCTCTTCGATCCCCAGGATAGCGATGATATCCTGGAGGTCTTTGTATCTCTGGAGGACTTCCTTGACCCGCCGGGCCACCCCGTAATGTTCTTCCCCGATGACCCGAGGGTCCAGGATCCTGGAAAAAGACGACAGCGGGTCGACGGCCGGATAGATACCCATCTCGGTCAGCGCCCGGGAGAGGCTGGTCGAGGCGTCAAGGTGGGAGAAGGTCGTTGCCGGCGCCGGATCGGTGAAATCGTCGGCCGGGACGTAGATGGCCTGAACCGAGGTGATCGAACCCTTGTTCGTCGAGGTGATCCGCTCTTCGAGTTCGCCCAACTCGGTCGCCAGGTTGGGCTGGTAGCCGACCGCCGAGGGCATCCGCCCGAGCAATGCCGAGACCTCGGAGCCAGCCTGGGTAAATCGGAAGATGTTGTCAATGAACAGGAGGATGTCCTGGTTCATCTCGTCGCGGAAGTACTCGGCTACAGACAGGGCGGCCAGCCCCACCCGGAGGCGGGCGCCGGGCGGCTCGGTCATCTGGCCGTAAATCAGGGCTGTCTTGGAGATGACCCCCGACTCCTTCATCTCCAGCCAAAGGTCGTTGCCCTCTCTTGTCCGCTCCCCTACGCCCGCGAAGACCGAGTAGCCGCCGTGTTTCATGGCCACGTTATGGATGAGTTCCATGATAATAACCGTCTTGCCCACGCCGGCGCCGCCGAACAAGCCGATCTTGCCGCCCTTCAGAAAAGGCTGGATGAGGTCGATGACCTTGATCCCGGTCTCGAACATCTCCAGTTTGGTGTTCTGGTCCTCGAGCGGCGGGGGCAGGCGATGGATGGGATATTTTTTCTTGGACTCGATTGGCCCCAGATGGTCCACGGGCTCGCCGATAACGTTCATCACCCGGCCTAGCGTCGCTTCCCCTACGGGCACTTCGATCGGACCCTCGAGGTCGACGGCCTTCATGCCCCGGGCCAGGCCGTCGGTCGGGTGCATGGAAACGCAGCGTACCTTGTCCTCGCCGATGTGCTGCTCCACCTCGACGATTATATCCACGGGCATCGGCGTCTCGAACCCTTCGCTGGTGATGTGGAGGGCATTGTAGATTTGCGGCAGCTCCATGTCCTTGAACTTGACATCCACCACGGGACCGATGACCTCGACCACCCGGCCGATCCGCTCTTTCTTGGTCTCTTTGCTCATGGGGTTCTCCTACTTGGCCAGGGCTTCCACGGCCGTCATGATCTCCAGCAATTCTTTGGTGATCAGGGACTGCCGGATCTTGTTCATAACGAGGGTCAAATCGTTGATCAGCTCCTCGGCGTTCCTGGCCGCGTTCTCCATAGCCATCATCCGGGCCGCTTGCTCCGCGGCTATGGACTCGAAGAAGATGTGGGCCACCTGTGTTTCCACGTAGAGGGGCAGAAGAGCCCCGAGCAGCCGTTCCGCCTCCGGCTCCCAATCAGGAGCCAGGAGGGCGATCGTTTTTTCTTGCTCCGGTTCGGGAACCGGGAGGATCTTGGTGACGGTGATTCGCGGGGCCAGGATTGATTTGAATTCGTTGTAGACCACATAGACCGCGTCCGTCTGGGCGAAGACATACCGGCGCATCAGGTGACGGGCGATTTCCTTAAGATTGACCAGGGAAAGCTTATCTATCTTTCCGGCATAGGCGTAAAGGATAGGAAAACGCGATCTCCTGAAGGAGTGGACGGACTTCTTCCCGACCAGGGCGAGGCCGATATCTGCCTGCTCGCCCTTTGTTTCCAGGAACTCGCCGGCCTTGGCCAGCAGGTTGGAGTTGAAGGCCCCGCAGAGCCCCTTGTCCGAAGTGATGACCAGGACATCGATTTTTCTTTCTTTCCTCTGGTCGAGGAGGGGGGAGACCTGGCGACCCGCCCAAAATGCGATCCTTTCCAAAAGGCCGGGCAGGCTGTGCCAGTGCGGCCGGCCCTCCAGGACGGACCGCTGGGCCTTTTTGAACTTGGCCGTCGAGACGGTCTTCATGGCCTGGGTGATCTGGCGGGTGTTGCTGACGCTCTTGATGCGGCGTCGCAGGTCGATGAGGGCCGGCATGGTTATTCTTCTTTATCCGATTTCTTTCCTTTTTTTGGCTTCTTCTCTTTTTCTAACTTCTTTTCTTTTTCCGGCTTCTTTTCTTTTTCCGGCTTTCCTTCTTTTTGTCCCCTCTCCTTTTGGTCTCTCTCGCCCTCTTTATCTTCTTGCCCCTCTTTTTCTCCCCGGTCTTCCGGGCTCTTTTTGGCTTCTTTTTCCCGGACGTCCTCCGTCAACCCTTCCTTGAACTGGGCGTTGAATTCCTGGATCGCCGCGGCGATGGCTTCGTCCAGGGCGCCGTCGATCGATTTCTTCTCGGCGATCGTGCGGAGGATATCCGGATGCTCCTTTTCGATGTGGGCGTAAAGCTTGCCTTCATATTCCCGGATCCGGTTCACCGGGAGGTCGTCCAGAAAACCGCGGTTGCCGGCGTAGATAATCAAAACCTGCTTTTCAATGGCCAGGGGGGCGTACTGGTCCTGCTTCAGAATTTCGGTCAGCCTGGTCCCGCGGTCGAGTTGGGCCTGCGAGATGCGGTCGAGTTCGGTGCCGAACTGGGCGAAGGTCAGCAGTTCGCGGTACTGCTGAAGATCGCCGCGGAGCTTGCCCGCGACCTGCTTCATAGCCTTGATCTGGGCATTCCCGCCGACACGCGAGACCGAGATGCCGACGTTGATGGCCGGCCGGATGCCGGCGTTGAACAGTTCCTGTTCCAGGTAGATCTGCCCGTCGGTGATGGAGATGACATTGGTCGGAATGTAACCGGAGACGTCGCCCGCCTGGGTCTCGATGATGGGCAGGGCGGTCAGGCTGCCTCCGCCGTTCTCGTCGTTGAGCTTGGCCGCCCGCTCGAGGAGCCGGGAGTGGAGATAGAAGACGTCCCCGGGGTAAGCCTCGCGTCCCGGCGGTCGCCGCAGCAGCAGGGAGATCTCCCGGTAGGCTGCGGCATGCTTGGACAGGTCATCGTAGATCAACAGGGCATGGCCCTTCCGGTCACGGAAGTATTCGCCGATGGCGCAGCCGCTATAAGGCGCCAGAAACTGAAGTGGCGACGGGTCGCTGGCCGAGGCGACCACGACGATGGTGTAATCCATGGCACCGTTGTCCTCTAGGATCTTGATGATATAGGCAACGGTCGAATTCTTCTGGCCGATGGCCACGTAGATGCAGATAACACCCGTGCCCTTCTGGTTGATGATGGTGTCGATGGCGATCGCGGTCTTCCCGGTCTGACGGTCTCCGATGATGAGCTCTCGCTGGCCCCGGCCGATCGGGATCATGGCGTCGATGGCCTTGATTCCCGTCTGCAGGGGCTCCCGGACGGGAAGACGATCGACGACTCCAGGGGCGAGACGCTCGACGATCATAGTCTCCTCGCTTGGGATCGGTCCCTTGCCGTCGAGCGGCTGTCCAAGCGGGTTGACGACGCGGCCGACGAGAGCGGGACCGGCGGGAACCTGCATGATCCGGTGGGTTCGACGGACGAGGTCTCCTTCCTTGACCTTATGGCTCTCGCTCAGGAGGACTGCCCCGACACTTTCTTCCTCGAGGTTCAGGGCCAGGCCGAAAACATCCCGCGGGAACTCGAGCAGCTCGTTGAACATGACGCTGTCGAGACCATGGATGCGGGCGATCCCATCTCCGACGGAAGTGACCGTCCCGACTTCGCGGATGTCGATCTCGGTCGCGAAGCCTTCGATCTGCTGTTGAATGATTCGGGTGATTTCATCGGCCTTGATGTCCATAGCGTGTCCTACCCTTCTGAGATTCTCTCTTTGATCTTTGCCAGATTCCCTCTAACGGAAGCATCGTAGACCAGGTTTCCTTTCTTCAAGGAAAGCCCGGCCACGAGCCCGGGGTCGATCGAGTAACGGAGGAAGACCGGACGGCCTTCCAGACGTTCCAGCTTCTCCTGGAGTTTCTTTTTCTGGACCTCGCCCAACGAAACGACCGCACTGACCTCGAACGTGGTGACACCCCGGCGCTCGTTCCAGAGCGCCGGAAGTTCTTCCAGGATGGCTCCCAGAAGATCCAGCCGGCCATGTTCGAGGAGGAGAAGAACGAGCCGCCTGGTTTTTTCCTGGAAATCCAACGCGGCCAGGATGTCCTGGATAACCCGGGTCTTCTTCCGGGCGGCCACGAACGGACTGGCCAGGATTTCCTTCAAAGCAGCGTGGCTGGTGATCCGCTCCTGGAATTCGGTCAGCTCGCGAGAGACGGTGGCGAATTCGGCGTCATCCCCGAGGGCGCCGGCCAATCCCTGGGCGTATCTTTTAACCAGAATGAGCTTTATCATTCAGCTTGTCCAATTGCCGAATAGAGTCATCGATCAGACGGGCATGAAGTTCAGGGGTCATTCGCCGCTTTATGTTTGTCTCAGCCCGGGAGACAGCCAGCTCAGCCGCATATTCCCTGAGCTCGGCTTGCGCGGCCTGGGCATGCATGCTTATCTCCAGCTCTGTGAGGGATTTAATCTTATCGATCTCCAGTCGGGCCTTCGACAGGAGACGGTCGCTATCATGCTTCCCGGATTCCCGGCCATCCTCCCTGATCTTCCTGGCCTCCGACGCCAGCCCCTGCATCCTTTCCGTGAGGACCGCGACCTTCTGCTCGGCGTCCTTTTTAGCGCCCTGGGTCTTCTGGATGGTTTTCTCCACCGCCAGCCCGGCTTCCTCCAGGAATCTCCGGAGCGGCTTGGCCAGGAGAAATCCCAGGCCGCCGAAGAGAATGATAAAATTGACCGTTTTGCCCAGGATGTCGGTGAGGGCCGATCCGTGGGTTTCTTCGGCCGAGGAAAAGCCCAGGACAAAGGGAACAAGGAAGAGGAGGAGAGCGGAAGTCAGCTTTTTCCTGGACATCAGTTCACGAGTTTCTTCTCAATCCGTTCCGCCAGCTCCGCGGTCTCGGACCTCAGCGTTGCCTTGAGTTCCTGAACGCTCTTGTCCAGGTCGGCCTTGGCCGCCTCAACTCGATGGCGGCATTCGGCATTGATCTCTGCCACCAGCCGGCTCTTTTCTTTCGCCGCTTCCGCTTCCAGCGAGGCCCGGACAGCCTCGGCGTCGGCTTTGGCCTGTTTAAGGGCCAGGTCGACCTCCTTGAGTTTCTCTTCATAGGAGGCGAGGGCCTGTTCATAGGCGTTTTTGGTATCATTGATCAACTTCCCTCGTTCGCTCCTGATCCGTCGGATCGGCTTGAAGAAGAGCCTGGAGAGGACAAAGAGCAGGACCCAAACGATCAGGAAGACGACGATGACGTTGGCATCGAGAGACAGCATTTTCTGGCGGCTCTGTCGTTTAAATGAGTGCCAAAATTTACCACTTTGTTCCCTAAAAATCAACCAACTTGGAGGACGGGTCTCACAACGAGTTGATTTTCCCCGGTGAGAAAAACAAGTTTATCAGCTGGGCCAGCGGGGGAAGCGTTTTTTCACTTCGCCGACGAGAAAGAGCGATCCCGTGATCAGAACAGAACCCTGCGGGGGAGTCAGTTCGAGCGCTTTTTTCAGGGCCCTTCTCGGGTCGGGCTCCAGGAAGGTTTTTCTCCCCCGAACCGGAGCCAGAGAAAAGATGAGCTCCGGGCTGGCGGCCCGGGCCATCGGGAGCGACGTCAGGACGATCGTCCGGGCCAGGGGAAAGAGGAGTCTGGCCACCTTGCGGATACTCTTGTCTTTCATGATGCCGAAGACGAGCGTGACCGGCCGCGGCAGGAAATCCCGGACATAATCGCTGACCGCCCTGGCTCCGGACTCGTTATGCGCCCCGTCAAGGACGATGCGCGGCCGTCCGGGAATAGACTCCAGCCGCCCCTCCCAGCGGGTTTCCCGGATGCCCCGGACGATCACCCGCTTTTCGAGCGGCCGCCAGCGCCGGCCGATCTCTCTCAAGGCTGCGATAGCTACCGCCGCATTCCTCCCTTGGTGTTCTCCCGCCAGTCCCGGCGTATACGCATACTTCTTCCCTTCCCAGTGGAAGGAGAAGCGAAAGCCGCCTTTGGTCCTTTGCGTTCGGAAGGCGCCGGCGTCATCGAAAACGCCGGAGAACGGAGCGCCCAGTTCGCGCGCTCTTCGCCGGATGACACCCTGCGCCGCACCCCGGACCATGCCGCAGACGACAGGCACACCCGGCTTGATGATCCCGGCCTTCTCGAAGGCAATTTGGCTCCGGGTCCGGCCGAGGAACTCCCGATGATCATCGTCCACGGTGGTGATGACCGAAACGAGGGGTGTGACGACGTTAGTGGCGTCCAACCGCCCGCCCATGCCCACTTCGAGAACAGCGATATCTATCTTTCTTTCTTGAAAATAGAGAAAGGCCAGGAGTGTCAAGGTTTCGAAATAGGTCGGCGGGGAGGCCAGTTTGCCCGCGTCGATGAGGGTCCCGATCACATCCTTCAGGCGGCCCAGCAGGCGGCAGAAAGCTCGCCTGGGGATAGGCACGTCGCCGATCCGGATCCTTTCTTCGACCTTGACTAGATGGGGCGAAGTGTACAGTCCGGTCCGGAATCCCTGGAGGGAGAGCGCCCGGGTCAGCATCGCGCAGACCGAGCCTTTCCCGTTGGTGCCGGCCACCAGGACCGCAGGACATTCCAGATGGGGTTGGCCGACCGCGGAGAGGACCGTGCGGACGTTATCTAGGCCAAACTTAACCCCGGAGTCGATGATCTCCTGGAGGTATTTTTGGCAGGCGCCATAATTCATGGATGCCTGTTAAGGAAGAGGCGGAGGGCCCGGGCGATATAGCTGCGGAGGGGTTTTCTTTCGACGACATCATCCAGAAGTCCGTGGCGGAGCAGGAACTCCGAGCGCTGGAACCCCTTGGGGAGCTTTTCTTTGATGGTTTGCTCGATGACCCGCGGGCCGGCGAATCCGATCAAGGCGTTGGGCTCGCCGATATTGATATCCCCGAGCATGGCGTAGCTTGCCGTCGTGCCGCCCGTCGTTGGATCGACAAGGACTGAAATATAGGGAAGCCGGGCCTGTCCGAGTCGGGCCAAGGCAGCGCTCGTCTTCATCAATTGCATGAGCGATAGGGCGCCTTCTTGCATCCGGGCCCCGCCCGAGGTCGAGATGATGATCAAGGGGAGTTTCTCTTTGGTCGCCCGCTCGATCGCCCGGGTGATCTTCTCGCCGACCACCGAGCCCATGCTCCCCCCCATGAAGGAGAAATCCATGGCCGAAACGATCGTCTCGATCCCTTCGATCGTTCCCCGGGCATTCAGCACGGCCTCGGTCATCCGTGTTTTCTTCTGGCTCTCCTCCAGGCGGACCGAGTACTTCCGCGTATCCTCGAAATGAAGGACATCGAGAGGGAAAATTCCCTCATCCAGGAGCTCATACCGTCCCTCGTCGAAAAGAATCTCCAGCCGCTCCCGCGCCCCCAGCCGGAAATGGAAGTTACAGGAAGGGCAGACGTACTTGTTCTCTAAAATATCTTGTTTATAGAGGATCCGCTGGCAGTTATTGCAGCGGGTCCATGGGTTTTCCATCGTCTTTGCTCAATCCATTGGTCTTCGGGATAGCCGCCCGGACCGGCCGGGCCTTATTCCTTTTTCGGCCCCTGTTCCAGGACCTGAGTGTTGATTCGGCGGGAGAGCGCGTCGATGACCTGGTCGGAACCGGGCAGGTCCTCCTCGATCTCCTCTTCCTCATGGAGCAGGTTCATGACCGATCGAAGGAGCTTTTCCTTGTCCACCGGCTTCTCCAGATAGTCGGCCGCGCCGAAGGTGGACAGGGCTTCCATCCGGTACTGCGGCCCCCGGTAAAGGCCCGTTACGATGATGACCGGGACCCGGCCGTGGGTTTCTTCGGATATCCTCTTGGTCAGGTCGAACCCATGGATTTTGGGCAGGATGGCTTCGAGTATGACAATATCGGGTTTTTCTTCTTTGAATTTTTCATAGGCCGATTGGCCGTCGGACGCCCGGATGATCTGGAAACGGTAAGGCTCGAAGATGCTGGACAGAAGCTCCAGGCTTCCGCTGTCATAGTCCACGATCAGGATTTTCTTGTCGGTCATCGGATATAGGAAGATTGTAGCGGAAATCTCTGCCCGGCGTCAAGGAAGGCTCGGGGTATAGGCTAAAGAGAATATCCTTGCCTTTCTTTATTTGTGAGGTGAGGGGCAGCGGCATCGAAACCGCGCCCGTTTTCTCCCAGCGCGGAAACTGTCATCGCAAGAAACGGAGTGACGAAGCAATCTCCATGAGATCGCCACGGCGTCTGCGACGCCTCGCGACGCCCGCTCAGTCGTCGACGGACTTCCTCATCAATACCCCTCGCCTTGGGGAAAAGAATGGGTGATATCGTCAATGGATTTCCTCATCCAAACCCTCGCCTCGGACAAAAATTGATTTTGTGGCGATTTGGCATATAATAGGAAAAGAGGGCAGAAGATGAAAAAAACATTGCGGTTCGCTATTCTTTTTCTTCTCCCGGCGGCCCTGCTCCTCTCCCAAAGCCTCGTCGAAGTCTCGAAGAAAGAGCAGGAGCGGAGAGAAAAGCTTAAGGGGAAGAACGTTAAGGTCATAACCAACGACGACTTGAAGGCGGTCAAGAGAACACCTGCGGTGACCACCCAGGGCGTGCCTTCCGTCGGGGCAGAGGCGGCCGAGCCGACAGAGCAGGAATATCCAGATGCGCGGGCAGCAGAGATCGCCTATGATGAAGGAGCAGGATCACCTTTCGGCACCGCGGTTCTTCCCGATACGCTTATGGTCGAGAACCCCGACTTCGCTCTTTACTCGCCGGACGGAGAATTTGCCGAGATACCTTTTGGGGGCTTCCTCGACCTCGAGCTGAATGCGAGAAACGGACCGGGGGATGATATCCTTATCTATGCACGATGGGTAGGAGCCGAGGAGAAGCCCCAGGGGGCATCGGAAGAAGGGATTCCCCTGCCCGCCTGGCCGGGAGATATGTCGTCCTATGGAGTTTTGGTGATGGGAGAGGGCGGTGAGTGGGAGGCGATAGGCCGGGGGAGTGGAGAAAACCGGCCGGAAAAATTCGACTTTGGCACAGTAACCTCAGTAAAAAAAATAAGGATCATCTTTAAGCCTGATAATAACCCCTCTCCGCCTAACAAGCCTAACCAGCTAAGTCGCCAAGAATACACCATGGGCATCGACGCCGTCGAAGCCCTCCACTGAGCCGACAGAAGCCCGCGCGGTTCTTGATCATAAGTCTTTCCCGAGAATCCGCTAAGGATTCTATCAAATCCTCGGTCTGACACAGCGAGAAAAACGAGTCGATCTCACGGAGCGCGACTCTCTCTGCCTAGCTTTGCCCATCCCCTCCCGAAAGGATTCCTATATCCAGCATCTTCATGACGGGCCTTATTAATGGGAATGCATACACCCTGTTCCCTCTGTTGCCGGGGTTATTTCTTTGTGCTATATTGGCCGCAATGAAAACGACCCAGCCTCCCGGGATCTCTCTCGTCATCCCAGTCTTCAACGAAGCCGATAACCTCGATGAGCTCCATAGGGAGCTCGTCTCCGCCCTGGAAAAGTTCGGCCGGTCCTTCGAGATCATCCTTATCGACGACGGGAGCAACGACAGGTCCTGGGCCGTGCTAAAAGACCTCCAGCGGAAAGATAAACGGGTCAAGCTCATCCGCTTGAGAAGGAACTTTGGCCAGACGGCCGCCCTGTCCGCCGGGTTCGACTATGCCCGGGGCGAGGTCATCGTCAGCCTGGACGCCGACCTTCAGAACGACCCGGGCGACATCCCCCTGCTCATCCGGAAGATCGAGGAGGGGCATGATATCGTCAGCGGCTGGCGGAGAACCCGCAAGGACAGGTTTTTCTCCCGTCGCCTGCCCTCGATCATCGCCAACCGCCTTATCTCGCGGTTGACTCGGGTCCGGCTTCACGATTTCGGCTGTACGCTCAAAGCCTTCCGCCGCGAGGTCATCAAGAGCGTCAAGCTCTACGGCGAGCTCCACCGCTTTATCCCGGCTATCGCCAGCCAGCTCGGCGTCAGCATCGCCGAGGTCGAGGTCAATCACCGCCCCCGCAAGCACGGCAAGTCCAAATACTCCATCTTCCGCGTCACCAAGGTCATCCTGGATATGGTGACGGTTAAGTTCCTGCTGAGCTACTCCACCAGGCCCCTCCAGATATTCGGACTGCTCGGGCTGGGCAGCGGCCTCCTGGGATTCCTTATTTCCGGGTGGCTGACCTATCAGCGTCTGTTCCTGGGAATGAGCCTGGCCAACCGTCCCCTCCTTCTCCTCGGAATCCTCCTAATGATCACCGGGTTCCAGTTCATCACCCTGGGCCTCCTGGCTGAGATCATGGTCCGTGCCTACCACGAATCCGCGGGCAAGACGATCTACGCCGTTCGCGAGGTCATCGATTCCGAGGCAGAGGAAACCGTCTCGACTGCACCGCGATGAACATCCTGATGCTCGCCCCCGAGCCGTTCTTCGAGCCGCGGGGAACGCCCATCAGCGTCTATTTCCGGGTCCTGGCCCTGAGCCGGCTCGGCCACCGCGTCACTCTGGCTACCTACCCTATCGGGAAGAACATCCCCCTCCCGAATCTAAAGATCGTCCGCCCGCCCAACCTGCTGGGGATACGGAGGGTGAGAATCGGTCCCTCCCTGGCCAAGCTGCCGTTGGATTTGCTGCTCCTGCTTCAGGCGACCCTTGAGATCGTCAGCAGCCGGTACGACCTTGTCTTCTCCCATGAGGAAGCGGCCTTCCTGGGAGTCTGGCTGGCCCGGATCTGGGGAAAGCCTCATGTTTACGACATGCACTCCAGCCTTCCCCAGCAGCTCGAGAATTTTCAATTCACCCGCTCGCCCGCCTTGATCTCGCTCTTCAAGAGGATGGAGCGCTTTGTCCTCAAGAACTCTCAGGCCGTCATTGTCATCTGCCGGGACCTGATGGACACGGTCGCCGGCCTGGGCTATGAGCATAAGGCTATCCAGATCGAGAATTTCCTCGATTTCCCGACCGAAGAGCTCCCGGCTGAAGCCGTCGCCCGGAAGAAGCGGGAGTATGCACGGGAAGGAGAGAAGGTCGTCCTCTATGCCGGCAATTTCGAGCCCTACCAGGGCATCCCTCTCCTTCTCCGAGCCGTCCAGAAGGTCAGGAAAGGCCCCGTATTTCTGCTGCTCGGAGGGTCGGGACATTCCCTTCTGGAGATGAGAGAGCTGGCCGGTAGCCTTGGAATAAGGGACAGGGTTATGTTCGTTGACAAGGTTCCTCCTGCCCAGGTTCCCCTTTTCATCGGCCTGGCCGATGTCCTGATCTCTCCCCGTGTGTCCGGGACGAACACGCCGCTCAAAATCTATTCCTTCCTTAAATCCGGAAAGCCGCTCGTGGCCACGCGACTCTGGACGCATACCCAGGTCCTGAGCGAGCAGAGGGCCATCCTCGCCGACCCGAATCCGGATGACCTGGCCCGGGGGATCGAGTTCGCCCTGACGAGCGAAGATGCTCGGGCGCGGGCGCGGGCGGCCGAAGAATGGGCCAAAGCGGAATTCGCCGCCGCCCGATATTTCGAAAAGATCGGCCAGGTCCTGGAACTCGCCCGGCGCAAAAAGGCACAATGATGACGGGCAGATACGGACGCGTTTTCGTCACCGGAGCGTCGGGATTCATCGGTTCCCATCTCGTCGAGTCGCTCCTCGACCGCGGATTCCAGGTCAGGGCCCTCGCCCACCGCAGCCCACTCCCTCCGGCGGATAAGATCGAGGTTGTACGGGGCGATATCTGTGACCGAGAGATGCTCGGCCGGGCGCTTGAAGGCGTAGACACCATCTTCCATCTCGCCTCGGCCCTCGGCTCTTCGGTTATCAGCCCGGACGAGTTCCGGAGAATCAACGTCCTGGGCACGGAATGCATCCTCGAGGCGGCCCGCCGCGGCGGAGTGAGCCGGGTTGTTCACGTCAGTTCGGCGGGCGTCTTCGGAGCGGTCAAGAAGGGCGACGTCGCCGCCGAGTCCTCCCCCCCGGCCCCCATCACAGTTTACGATAAGACCAAGCTTGAAGGAGAGAGGATCGCCGTCGGGTTTGTCCGCGAGGGAATGAATGTGGTCGTCCTGCGCCCCGGGTGGGCCTACGGTCCCCGCGACCGGCGGACCTTCAAGCTGATCAAGTCCGTGTGCAGCGGGCGGTTCATCATGGTCACTAGGGGCGCAGGTTTGCAGACACCCGTCTACATCGATGATCTCATCAAGGGTGTCCATCTGGCCGCAGAGAAAGGGGCGAGCGGGGAGATCTACCACCTCGCCGGAGGGGAGATCATGACAGTCCGGGAGATGGTCGGGGCAATCGCCCTGGCCTGCGGAAAAAAGCGGCCGCGCTTTTTCATCCCCCTCCTGCCCGCTCGTCTGGCCGCACTTCTCCTGGAAGCCGTCTATACTCCGCAGGGCAAAGAAGCTCCGTTCAACCGGTCCAAGCTGAGTTTTTTCATCCACTCCAAGCCATTGTCCATCGAGAAGTCCAGGCGTGAACTCGGCTACGCACCGGAGATCGATTTTCGGAACGGAATCACCCGGGCCGTATCGTGGTATGGAAGTCAAGGCTGGCTGCCGCAATCCATCGACGCGGCTCCCTTCTGACCTAACCTGGTCTATTCACAAGTGGTCGTCACGAAACTCTAACTCATTATATATGTATAAGATACGAGTGCCGGATACTCGCTTTTCCTAACTCTCGCTAACTCTTTATATATCAACAACATATAAAGCTGGTTTCCGGCTTGGAAGCGCGGTTTTGGTGCCTTGTGGAGCCAATAAATCGGCAAGTTAGGAAAAACGACTTTCGTGACAGGCGCATTTTTACGCGCTGCATCATCTTTTGAAATGAATACCTTAGTTCTCCTAACCGGGGTCTTTCTGTTACCCTCGTTTCGTCAGATTATCGCCGATTGTCACGAAACTCGAGGGCTCCATGAAAAATGTTCCTCTTTTCAAGGCCGAAGACCTCCCTCCGAGAGCCCGTTATGAGAAGCTCTTTGAAAACATGCCCCCGCTCCCGGATCCTCCGAGGGCGACGGGGCGCCCTCCTTTTTCCAGAGATGCCATTCTGCGAGCTCTGATCTATAAGAACCTTCGAGGTCTTCCATCGTTAACCGACCTTGTCTTTGAACTTGAGAACAACCCTGTCATGGCCGAGGTCCTTGGTTTTCGCCCGGGCCGGCCAGCTCCCTCCAAAGAGCGATTATCTCAATTCCTGAGAACTTTATCTCATGCCGATCTTCAAGCCGTTCGCCTCACTCTCGTGCGCCGTCTCATCCAGGAAGGTGTGATCACGGGAAAGCACCTGGCTCTGGACTCCTGTTCGATCAAGGCTAACGTCAAGGAAAATAACCTCAAAGCTTCGGCTCAAAACCGGTTCGATAAGACACGTCAACTCCCGGGCGACCCCGACGCCAGGCTGGGCGTTCTCATCCATTACCCTCAAGCGTTTCAAACGAAGATCGCTTGGTTCTGGGGATACAGAAATCATGTTTTGAATGACGTCGTCTCGGAGCTTCCTCTCTATGAGAAGACTCTTCCGGCGAACCATGACGAGAAAAAGCAGGCCGTTCCGCTTCTCCGGGAGGCCCAAGAATATCTCTCCCTCTCTGCAGAATGTGTCCTCGGAGATGCCAACTACGATACCGAAGAGATCCTGTCCTATATCTTTATCGAGATGAAAGCTGAGCCCATTATTCCCCGAAACCGCCGATACGCTCCCCCAACTTCCTTCACCATCAAGAAAGGAATCGTCTTCTGTCCCGGCCTTCTGGAAATGCGCAGAAGGGGAAAGATGACCGTAAAAGGGAGAACGTATATCCAATACGCCTGCCCTCTTCACTGGGGGAAGAAATACCGAGGGCAATATCTCCTCTGCCCGGCCGCCCATCCAAAGTTCTTCAGCCAAAAGGGCTGTAACTATCTCATCCGCCTGGGCCCCAGCGTTCGTGATCAGATCGCCTACGGAACGAGGCGATTCAAACTTATCTATAATCAGAGGACATCTGTGGAGCGGATCTTTTCCCGCCTTCTCGCGATCTCAATGCAGCGACCTACGGTGATCGGCTTGGCGGCGACAAAAAATCACTGCACGATCGCCCATATGACCGTGTTGCTTGTCGCCCTCACCGCTCATCGGATGGGCTACGAGGACAAAATCCGTTACGTGAAGTCGTTCCTCCCCAGCCTGATGCTCAAGTGAGTTTTGTGACGCCCTACTATTCACAAATAATGCAAAAAAATATTCCCCCTCCCCTGGCGGGAGGTCGACAAGCTACCCCCCTCTTCTCTCCCCCCCCCGAGTTGGGGGGAGATTAAAGGAAAGGGAGGGGGATGTCTGTTTATAGTCACCCTCTCCCCGACCCTCTCCCGTCCAGGAAGAGGGAATTTTAAACTGTTCATTTCGTGAATAGCCCAGGC
>CAYOZW010000031.1:0-22132 GCA_964408495.1 uncultured Eubacteriales bacterium | reverse complement strand
TTAAAAAAGGCGAGAATGTAGTCGCTTTGAATCCGCAGGCACCTGGCACCATTGATCCCGCCTAACATCTTCATTTTGAACAAGCCGCCCCAAATTGAAATATCGCTAAAGTTTTGATGGGTCGTGCCACGTATTGAGACATAGTATAGCTGGCCCCTTTTCAAGGCTGAAAAGATGTCATTGACGCCTTGATACTGTTCGCTATTCATGAACATCAAGGGTTGGGCGATATCACTGTTCAGGGGATCACCAAACTGGATGCAATCCATGCTCACCGCGGCTTTGCAGCGATTGTCTCCCGCGCAGGCTTGGACGGAAGCCGCTCCGCCAAAAGACACGCCAAAGATGCCAATATTGTCCAGATCGAGGCGGCTATAAAATGGGTCATCTCCATGCTTATGGAGTGCCATTTCATCGATGGCAAATGAAATATCCTCAACCCAGCGAAAGAGGCTTTTTTGATTTCCTGGATTCAACTGAAGAAACTGTCTGAGCAAATTTTTCTGTTGATTGGATTCCTTTGTTTGCATCAATTGATTGGCGATTCTTCGCACTTCAGGGTTGTCATTTTCCCTCGTTTTTGACCGGATTTCCATGCTGTCGGGATCCAGGGCCTGTATCTGCCCATCAGGCTTTATAAAAAATGGGGAGTAGTCTGTATGAGAGATGGCGCATATTATGAAACCCCGGCTGGCCAGATCTTCCATCAAGGCCGTATTCAATTGAGGCATCCCGAGGGCTCCGTGGCTAAAAATTAAAACGGGGAACACTTCTTGTTTTCTTGAGACAGGCACATCCGCATATGAATGTGTTTTGACGAGGGAGAAATGAGCGAGAAGAAAAGGCGGCAGACCTCCCCAGAATCTTCCGACGATCCGACTGAGCTCGGAAGCGTTTTCCCAGTATCGGACGGGCTTCTTGCCGACCGAAATCTCCGCAGGATACCAAATTTGCAGAGGGATCTCTATAAAATCATCCGGGTTCTCGGTCACTGTCTCGGGACGATTCTTATCTAAAAATAAATCATATTTCATACCGACCGCAAAAGGCCCGGTCGGTTTCGGCAATTTGAATATCGGTACCAGCAGCGGCGGCAAGGCGATAAAGAAAACCAGGAACATGTTCATGGCCGAATAAACGACGCGTCCCGCCGTCCGGGCGTGTTTCTTTGATCGGGCATCGGGCTTCAGGACATATTTTAGGTTTCGGGCAGTGAGAAGAAAAAGCAAAACGGCGTAAAAATAGGCCGGCAGCATTTGCCAGCGATAGCCCTCAAAGAGAAGATGCACGAATATCAGAAATAGCGAAAAGGCGGGGAGAAGGTGAAACCAAGAACTTCTTTTATTGATGGATATAAATAACGAACATCCGGTGCCGGCCAAGATGGCAATTATGAGTATTTCAAGTGTCCTCATTTATTATTTGCTCGGCAAAAATTTGAAGGGGACTCCTTCCATCTTCAATTCCCATACATATTGAGAAACGGAATGAAACAGACAAAAGTTCCGCTCGACGAACGGCTGGCCCGCAAGGATTTGATCTCCCTGCTCGGCGCTTATGACCACATCTCCGTCGTCGGGGAAGCCGATGACGTCCCCTCGGCGGCCAAGGCCATAGAGAAGCTGGACCCCGATGTGATCTTTCTAAACATCCAGATGCCGGGTGATTCCGGGTTCGACCTACTGGAAAAAGCAGAAGTGGAAGCCCAGGTCATCTTCGTCACGGCCTACGATGAGTAGGCGATCCGGGCCTTCGAGGTCAACGCCCTGGATTATCTGCTCAAACCGGTCAATCCCGATCGTCTGGCCAAAACCCTCGAGAGAGTGGAGCATCAGGAACGGGAGCCGCCCGCGAGGAATCGCCCTCTCCGCTACAACGACCGTCTGTTCTTGATGCTGGGCCGGCATTTCAAGTTTCTCAAGGTCGACACCATCCTGGCCGTGACCGCCGCCGGGGATTACTCGGAGGTTCTGACATCCGACGGGTCAAAGGGCCTGGTGCTCAAATCCATGAAGGAATGGGAGGCCCGCCTTCCGGCACAGCACTTCCTCCGGGTCCGCCGCTCCACCATTATAAATATGGAATATATCGACCGGGTCGAAGAGTGGTTCAACTACTCCTTCAAGGTCTATCTCAAAGGACTCGAGGAGCCCTACGTAATCAGCCGCCGGTATGCCACCAGACTTAAAGACAGGCTGGGTTGAATTCGGGCCTGCCTTCGTCCGAATGCCCGCATTCGATCTGCCGCTGGTCGAGTGCGGCGACCATTGGTCGATTTCGTTTTGAGGACGCCCTCCCCTTGCGAGACAATTCCGGGATGAACGATTTGCACTCTTTTTCGTAATCAGTGATAAAAGGTGAACATGATCATGAACAAACACTGGAGCTTGGCTTTATGGAGCCTGTTTTTATTCATCCTCTCCGCCGGGGCTGTCTTCGGAGCTGAAACCGAAAAGCTGCCGCCCATAGTCCCCTTCCGCACGGACACGCCGCCCGTCATCGACGGCGTTCTCGATGATCCGGTCTGGAAGCAAGCTCCGACAGAGACAGGATTTAAAACCTGGCGTCCGGACTTCGGCAAGGACATGCATGAGAGGACGGTGGTCTACTATGCCTATGATCTGGAGAACCTCTACTTCGCCTACCGCTGTTACGACAGCGAGCCATCAAAGGTCAAGGCTTCGATCACGGCCCGCGACACCATCAACCAGGACGACTGGGTTTGCCTCAACCTCGACACCTTCGATGACCAGCAGTCTCTCTATGCGCTCTACGTCAATCCGCTCGGCATCCAGGGCGATTCCCGGTTCGAAGGGGGCCAGGAGGATTTCACGATCGATGTCGTCTGGTATTCCGCCGGCCGGATTGACGCCGAGGGCTACACCATCGAGGTCCGGATCCCGTTCAAGAGCATCCGCTATCGGCGCCGCGAGCCCGTCGAGATGGGCATCATCTTCGAACGGAACATCAGCCGGTATTCCGAGTCGGGCACCTACCCCGCCCTCGACCCCGGCCGGGGCTTTGACTTCCTGACCCAGACGCGGCCGCTTCTTTTCACCGGAATCAAGCATTACACGCTCCTCGAGATTCTCCCGGCTTTTACTTACGGAAGGGACAGCCAGGCCGACCGGGGAGCACTCGAGCCCCAAAAAGCGAGAAGTGAGCTCAGCCTAACCGCCAAATACGGGCTGACCTCCCAGCTCATCCTGGACGGAACGATCAATCCGGACTTCAGCCAGGTCGAATCCGACGCCGGGCAGGTCGATTTCAACCTCCGCTACGCCCTCTATTATCCCGAGAAACGTCCCTTTTTCCTGGAAGGACGGGAAAAATTCACCCTGGCGGCTACCGAGGAGGGGAACCCGCTCGAGTCCGCCATCTACACCCGGACGATCGTCGACCCGCTCATCGGGTTCAAGCTCAACGGCAAGGTGGGCGCGAATGATACAATCGCTTCTATCTACGCCATGGACGAGCTGCCGCAGGGATCGACGGAAGATTATGCCCACGTCACCGTCGCCCGGTATAAGCACGCCCTGGGCGGCGACAGCTTCGTCGGGGGGGTCTGGACAGGCCGGTTCGAGGGCTCCCGTTACAATGTTGTCGCCGGATCGGACGGCTATCTTAGGATCGATCAATCCAGCACCTTCTCATACCAGGCCCTTTTCTCTTTGACCAGGCCGGAGAGCGGCAGCGACGAGGTCGAAGGCCACGCCCTGAATTTTCTCTATTTCTACCAGACTAGAAATCACCTTTTCGAGGTCACCTTCCAGGACCTGGGCAAGGATTTCGTGACCGAAACCGGCTACCTCACCAGGAACGGGCTGTCCCGGCTCAAAGTCGGCTTCCTGCCGATGATCTATCCGAAATCCCGGACGTTCCTGCGCATCGATCCCCTCTTCCACACGATCACAATCCGGGACAAGTTCAGCGGGCTCTTCGAAACGTATGATACTTTCGACCTGCGCCTGATCATGCCCCGGAATACAACGCTCATCGCCGGAGCCCGTTATCAGACCGAGGTCTTTCTCGGCCAGCGCTTCGGCCGGAGCGGCTTCCGCCTGATCGGGACGAGCCAGGTCACGAAGCGGGTTTTATTGGAAACGCGTTATGTTTACGGGCAAAAGATCCGCTATGTCGAATCTCCCTACCAGGGCCGGGGGAGCGACGCTACATTCAGCGCGACCTACCTGCCCTCGGAGAAACTCCACTTCGGCCTTGCCCTGGCCTATTCGGATTTCTTCCGGTCGGCCGATGGAGCAAAAGAATACGATTATACGATCATCCGCAGTGAGAATATATTCCAGCTCAACAAGTACCTGTTCTTCCGGGCGATCGTCGAATATAACTCATTTTACAAGCAGATGATGACCGATCTGCTCGCCTCGTTCACCTACATTCCCGGCACCGTCGTCCATATCGGATACGGCTCGCTCTACGAGAAGACCGCCTGGCGGGAGGAGGAGTACGTCCCGTCCGACCGTTTCCTGGAGACGAAACGAAGCTTCTTTTTTAAAGTGTCCTATCTCTGGCGGCTCTGAAGAAACCAAATTTCAAAGAATTAGCAAAAGAATTGGTGACAGTATATTCTTTCTCCAATTTTGAGCAGTCCTGAGTCAGAGAAATTCGGAAAAGAATATACTGTCACCAATTAGAGGGAAGAGGTTCCCCGGCCTAAAACCGGAGCTTCAGGCCCGCCGAGAAGCTGAAGCCCGAGAAATCGAGGGTGGCTTTTCGGGCGGCTGCGCCCGCAGAGTCTTCGGGAGGGACAATGTCCAGGAGCGGATATTTGTCCGTGGCTACAAAATAGGCAGACCCTTCCTGAGCAAACACCTGGCGTCTATTATCTCGATACAAAGTCGCCTCTTCTTCTCCCTCGAAGCTTTCGATCCTGGCGTACCGTCCCAAAGCTTCGACGAAAAAGGCGACAAAGGGATTGGCGTTGAATTCAAACCCGATGCCCCCCTCCAGGCCCATTTGTTTGGCCCTGGCTTCTTGATATAAACCCGTCGGGAGAAATCCGAGCTGGATGGCGTCCAAACCGTAGCTGCCGGTGGTGACGGCCATGTTGTAGCTGTATTCCGCGGAATAGAGAGCGGGACCTCCGTGGAGCGAAATCGCCAGCCGTCCGGCAAAGGGGAAGGCGTAGAACAAACCCAGCCGGAGAACCGAAACTTTGATCTCCGGATGGGTTCGCAGGTAATCATTCACTGGACCCGGGACGGTGAAGGCAAGAACGCTCTCCCTGCCGGCCGTGACCTTTCCCCAGCCGATCCCGATCCCAAAGTGGGGAGTGATGCAGTAGACGAGGTCTCCGCCAACCTCGAGCCCGGCATGGTTGGGCTTCTTCTGGCTCTCGACGATCGAGCTGCCGGAGGTGGTGATCAGATCGACAGCGTTGTCATACATGCCGCTGATCCCGTTCTCGATGTCGCCGCCGGAGAAGACGTTCCAGCCCCCTTTGATCTGGAGGGTGATCTTCAGGCCGAAAAATGCACCGTACGTTTCCACCGGCTCCAATTCCGGCATCTGAGAACCTCGGGATAATTCTTTACCCGTAAGGTAGACATGGCAGAGAGAGAAGCGAGGACCCGTCGAGGCCACGCCCGCAATAGGTACCGCTGCATCAAGATTCAAGCCGGCGATGGCAGCACCGGCGCAGAATTTCGGCCTCTGCTCTCCGTTCTCAGAACTCCCTGCCGGCGGGGGCCACAGAAAAACAAAGACACCTAAGACAAAAAAGGAAAGGAATACAACTCTTTTGTTTGAATGATGGCTAGACATGGCTTCTCCGTTATGAATATTCAGACCCGGGCAGGAATCTTTTTCGTGCCCGCGCGGAAGCACCGGAGCACCTACTGTCTGATATCTCTCCGGATTTTTCTCAAGAAAAGAGAATAGACCATGGTGTCCGGGGTTGTCAAGATGAATAAATGGTACCGGCCGGCGGATTATCCCCGCCCTAAAGCTTGAGGAGCGAACGGCCGATAAGAGCGCTGGCGAAGGAGACGGCGCCGCCGAGGACGGTGCCCCAGACGAGGTCCACGACCGTTACAATAATCGGCCAGTCTTTTAACGTGGCTAGGTTGCTGAGATCATAGGTCGCGTAGCTGATCAAGCCGAGCAGGGCGCCGAAGAACAGGGCCTTGAGCGGCTCTCCTCCGACCAGGGCCGGATTGATGGCGAAGACGAGCAGGCCGACGATGAAGAGCAGATAAAAAAGAACCGCCGCCGCCCAATTCACTTTGGGGCTGAGCATCGGTCCGAGGTGCCGCCGGTAAAACCCCTTGGCGACAACACCCAGCCAGATCATATCGATCAGGAAGAATACGGCCAGCGTGATGAGATACATAATCAGCATTTGTTTTGCGGTCATCACACTCTCCTTCCTTTCTTATGGATGGCCCTTTGTTGCGCCTCGAAAGATATCACCCCCGGTTTTCTTGGCGGGTCGGACAGCCCCCTCGAAAAGTCGCTCTGACAACGCATGTCCCTCCCCATCTCTCAAGAAAATAACCGTAACGTCCGATCAGTCAGAGCGTATAAATGGGTGAAGTCAATGGCTGTCAAAGGAGAAACGCTATGAAAAAAGCCATCATTATCCTCACCGCCCTCGCCTTGGTCCTGGTCCTCGGCCTGGTCGGCGCCCCCGAGGACAAAGCGGCGTCCCCCCAGATTTCCGCAGTACCGCCGGACGTCCAGTGGGCTCTTAACATCGACATGCAGAGGCTGACCTCCAGCGCGTTGTTCAAAGAGCTCCTGGAAGAGAACGGCCCCGCTAGGATGAAGGGCAAAGCCGACCAGTTCCTGGGAAAGCTCAAGATCGACCCCATGAAGGACCTCAAAGGGATCACGATCTTCGGCCGCGGCCAGAAGGATGAGGACGCCGTCGTCGCTCTCAAAGGCAAATTCGACAAGGCCCATCTTCTCGGCCTGATCAAGGCTGAGGAATCCCACACGGAAATCACCTATGGAAAGCATACCATCTACAGCTGGGACGGGGATGATTTCGGAGCCTTCGCCGCCGACGACCTGATCCTTCTTTCCGAGAGCGAAGCCGCAATCCGAGCGGGGCTCGATACCCTGGAGAAGAGCAAAAAAGACGTCTCCGCCTTCCCGTTTCTCGCCCGTGTTATGAAAGAATCCCCCAACGCGATCTTCGCGGTCGCGGTCAACAGCATCTCCGGCCTGGTGGGCAAGAAGAGCAAGCCCGTTATCCTGAGCAAGATGCGGCAGGCGGGAGGGTCGATCTCCGAAAGCGGGGAGAACATCAACCTCAAGGTTTCGATCGCCGCCGAATCGGCCCAGGTGGCCAAGGATGTCGAGCAGGCCATCCGGGGACTGATCGCCATGGCGAACCTGCAGCTGGCCGACGCCGAGGCCCAGTCTATCGCCCAGAGCATCAAGATAGATGTTGATGGGGAGAACGTCCGGATCAACGCTTCCTACCCCGCGAAAAAGCTCTTGGGACTGGCCAAGCACAAGAACCTTTCTTTTAATTGATCCGTAAGAAGAATTGGGGACGGGGGTAGATTTATGTTTGCCCCCTCTCCTTCATCCTCCCCCGCCAGGGGGGAGGAAATGATGAGGCTTTTTCTCCCGTGAGGAGTGGAGTTTGAAGCAGATTAAAATGAGGACCTTCCTTTTCGTCATGAATCCCTCCCCCTTGACGGGGGAGGGTTCGGGAGAGGGTGAAAAAGAATTTCCCGTTCTTTCTTTTGGCCGGATTCGGGGTTATGCTGAGCTGAGATGAAATGAGAGAACAGCGCAACTGCACAGACGAGGACCTGGCCGCCCAAACCGCGGCCGGCTCGCCAGCCGCTTTCGAGGAACTCGTCTCCCGCTACAGCCCCCGCCTATTCTATTTTCTCCGGTCCCGGTCCGAGTCCGATGAGGACATCGAGGACCTGATGCAGGAGACGTTCCTGCGGGTTTTCCGGAATATCGACCGCTACGACCCGAAGTGGAAGTTTTCCACCTGGCTGTATACCCTGGCCGTCCGGCTGGCCATCAGCCGGCACCGCGCTAAGAAGACGAACACGCTGCCACTCGACCCGGAGCTCCCGGAAAATCCATCACCCGGCCCTCAAGAGAATCTTATCCAGAAGGAAGAAGCCCAAGCCCGCCAGAACATCTGGACCGTTGCCAGGAATCTGAATCCCGGTGAATATCGGGCGCTCTGGCTGCACTATGCCGAGGACCTGTCGATCAAGGAAATTGCGAAGACCATGAATAAAACCCAGCTCGGCGTCCGCGCACTCCTCCACAGGTCCCGGCTGAAACTCGGCCAGAAGCTGAGGTCGGCCTCCCCTTCAGCCGCTCTATCTGAGGCGTTGTCAACCAGACAAAGGTTCGAGATCCTATGAAAAGGAGATAAATGATGTGGTGTCTTATTCATAAATGGAGCATCTCCCGGGCGATCGACTCCGGCAGGCCGCCGGCGGGACTGACCAAGCGGCATTTGGAAAGATGCGGCTCCTGCCGCGAATTCAGCCGGGTCAGCGGGGAACTGGAAAAGCGCCTGGCCAGCGACGCGACCGACCTTATAAGATCGACCGATACCTCCCTCGCCAGGCGGGTGATGCCGAATACGGCCGCGGGCAGAGCGGTCGAGTCCCTCTCTCCGGCCCACAGCCAGCCGAGGTTCTTTCGCTTGAGGCCTGTCTGGGCGGCGGCCGCATCGCTGGCCGTTGTCGTCGGAGTCAGCCTCATCTGGATCGTCACCTCGCATCCCGCCAAAATGCCGCCGCTGGGCCCGCTTTTTAAGCTCGATGGTCCGCGAGCCTATATCGAAACCGCCCTGCAGAAAGCCGAGGCCCCTTACCAGGATGAAGTCTTGGAACTGAAACAGGCCCTCGAATCTACAGCCGATTATCTCGTCAGCCGCCTCGACGTCAACCTCGGTCCGAAAAACTGACCTCTTCAACTTATTGCACCCTCTCCCGCACCCTCCCCCGTCAAGGGGGAGGGATTGCCATATTTTCCTTCCGGAACGCCCTTTCCCATCCCCTCCCGCGTCAGGGGGAGGATTGATCTTGCCCCGAAAATCTGGGCACATGGAAAAGGCTGGAAAACACTAAAGCCGGGAGGTCAGGATGGAGGAAAGGGAGAGACGGCAGCGATATGACCGGGAGTTTAAAGGGGAATTTTGGGGACACGAACCTTAATTCCCGCGATCTAAACACTCTCCCAAAGTAAGGCTTGTATCCCCTTAGTCCCTATATTAACGCGGTAAGATAGGGATTTCCTAATTTTCCTCCCCCCTGGCGGGGGAGGATGAAGGAGAGGGGGTAAGCATAAGCGGAGTCCGAAGGTCTCCTGATTTTTTCCTTGACATACCTAGAAGCCATAGGTATAATACCTAGAGATACAATGTATGATCCAGCGAGGAACTCATGATATCCAAAGCACTCGTGGCGGCGTCAACCAAACCGGTCATCCTTTCCATCCTCGCCTCGGGCGAGAAATACGGCTACTTGATCATCCAGCACGTCACGGAGATTTCCGGCGGCACGCTGGACTGGTCCGAAGGGATGCTCTACCCCGTCCTCCACAGGATGGAAAAGGACGGATTCATCCTGTCCCAGTGGCGAATTTCTGAAAACGGGCGGAAGAGAAAGTACTATTCCCTGACGTCGCTGGGTCGAGCCGAGTTGGAAAAGGACCGGAAAGAATGGACCGCTGTTCACAGCCTGTTGAGCCGGCTGTGGAATCCCCTTTCGGCTCCGGATTGAAGGGAGACGCGCCGATGTAAAGAAGACCATAAAAAAATTGCGGACAAGGAAGATGATAGAGCGCCCGAAAAAAAACGGGAGAAACGATATGTTTGACCTTGACGAGGCGATCAGAGAGTGGCGGAGATCATTCCGCAAGAACGAGGCCCTAGAAGACGGCTATATCGAAGAACTGGAAAGCCATTTGAGGGACAAGGTCGAGTCCCTGAAAGGCCGGGGCCTGACCGAGGAGAAGGCCTTCGCGGAGGCCATCGAAAAAATCGGCGAGCGAGACCTGATCGGCGAAGAATATTTCAAAGCGAACACCCGAAAAATGAGCGGCCGTCCGCCCTGGAAAAAGGGCCGTTTCTCGGCGGCGCTTCTCCCCAATTACTTCAAAACCGCTTCCCGAAAAATCAGGCGCCAGAAGCTTTTTTCCTTCATCAACATCGCTGGCTTATCCGTCGGGCTGGCCTGCTGCGCCGTGATCATCCTCTATGTCACCAACGAGCTGAGCTATGACGGCTTCCATCCCGGTGTCGAGCGCACCTGTCGGATAGCCAGTCACCGCATCAGCCAGATCGGGGAGAGCTGGTTTGCTGCGACGCCAGGCCCCGCGGCGCCCATCATCAAAAGGGACTTCCCCCAAGTGGAAGAGGTCGCAAGGATCGTGCCCCCGCGTGAGAACGCGGACAACGTCCTGGTGGTCCACGGGGAGAAACGCTTCTTCGAGAACCGTGTCTGGTTCGTGGACGACGCGGCCTTCCGCATCTTTCGCATCCCGTTCCTCCAGGGCAGCCCGGAAAGGGCTCTCGAAAATTCCAACTGTGTCGTCATGACGGAAGGAATGGCGCGCAGATATTTCGGGAATGAGCCGGCGCTCGGGAAAACCCTGCAGATCGAAATCGACTACGACACCGGGACGACGGAGCTGGAGGACTATCAGGTCACCGGGATCATCCGAGACACCCCTCTCAATACTCACTTCAAGTACGACCTGCTCCTCTCCATGCCGACCCTGATGCGCCATCTACCGGACTATGATGAGAACTTTCTCGATTTTCACGGCAACTACACTTATGTGAAGCTGGCCGCATCGGCGAATCCGGGGGAATTCGAAAAACTGATCCAGAGGATTGCCGGAGAAGCCACCCGAGCTTACGAACAAGAGACGGGCCGCCGGTTGCAGCTCCAGGAATATTTCCTCCAGCCCATCAAGTCCATCCACATGAAATCCCGCATCCTCCGTGAGATCGATCCGCCGGGGAACTGGTATTACATCTATATCTATTCCATGGTGGCCTTCCTGATCCTTTTGATCGGCTGTCTGAATTTCATCAACCTTTCGGCCGCCCTTTCCAGCACCCGCACCAGGGAAGTCGGTCTCCGCAAGGTCATCGGCGCGCGGCGGGGCCAGCTCGTCTGGCAGTTTCTAGGTGAATCCTCGCTGATCACCTTCCTAGCCTTCCTTCTCTCCGTGATTCTTATGACCGCTCTCCTCGGCCCTTTTAACCGGATGGCGGGAACCGAACTCACCATCGCCGGGTTGACCAAGCCCATCGTCCTTATCCCCATGATTATGCTCCTCATCCTTGTGGCGCTGGGGTCCGGCGCCTACCCCGCTTTTATCCTGACGGCCTTCCGGCCGGCGGCCGTGCTCCAGGGAAAGCTGGAGCCCACGTCCCGGGGGACCGCGGTCCAGAAGGTCCTCGTCGTCGGCCAGTTCGCCATCTCCATTTTCCTGGTCATCTGTACTCTGACGGTCTTTAAGCAGCTGAATTTCATGCGAGGGCAGGCCCTCGGCTTCGACATGGAGCAGAAACTCGTCCTCCGGGTCAAGAGCAATCTCAACCACTTACGGGGGGATTATGAAGCCATCAAACAGGACTTCCGCAAGCACCCGGACGTTTTGGGCGCGACGGTTTCCTCCTCCGTGCCGGGGGATATCGACAACGGCGGCTATTACATGACCACCAGCGAGGCGAATTTCCAGGGCGCCCCCCGGCTCCTCGTCAACACCGTGGATTTCGATTTCATCCCCGTTTACGGCATCGAGGTGATCGCCGGGCGTCCTTTTCAGAGAGAGAACCGGAGCGACATCAACGAGGCCTTTGTGATCAACCGGGCCGGACTCAAGGAACTGGGCCTGGCCACACCGGAGGAGGCCATCGGGAAGCGCTACCAGGCTCACTACCACAGGCGGTGGAAGACCATCGTCGGCGTCGTCGAGGACTTTCACTACCGGGGCATGCGGGAGGCGGTGGAGCCGCTCCTCCTGGATATCGAGCCTTCGCTGATGAACACCATCACTCTATCCATAAGGCCTACGAACATGCCTTCCCTGATGAGGCACATCAACGCGACGTGGGAGTTGCATTTTCCCGGCGTGCCCTTCGTCTACACCTTCCTGGATGAAAATTTCGACCGCGTCTACCACTATGAGGCCCAGATGGGACGGCTCCTAGGGATTACAACGACGCTCGGCCTGATTATCGCCTGCCTGGGGCTCTTCGGGCTGGCCTATTTCGTGGCCAATTTCCGGAAAAAAGAAATCGGTATCCGTCGGGTGCTGGGAGCTTCTACGGCGAATGTCGTCACTATGCTCTCCAAGCGCTTTGCGGTGCTGGTCCTCATCTCTGTGGTGGTGGCGGCTCCCCTTGCCTGGTACGCCATGACCCGGTGGCTGCAGGATTTCGCCTACCGGGTCGATTTGGGCTGGTTCGTGTTCGCGGCGGCCGCCTTGGGCGCTCTAGTCATCGCCACGGGAACGGTGAGCCTCCAGGGATTGAGGGCGGCCCACGGGAACCCGGCGAATTCCCTTAGAAACGAGTAGGCCGGGAACCCTACACCTTCTTAATCTGCGGCATCTAAAACTTGACTTTCGCCTTCCATTGACTTTGGCGCTCTCCAAAAAGATAATGGCCGTTGACCGAGAGGTGCGGGATGAAAAAAGAGGGCCAAGTTTCAATGCAAAAGCCGGATTTCGACATCCAAGCGTGGCGGTCGCAGTTCCCCATCCTGGAGGGGACCGTTCATCTGGCCAACTGCTCCCAATCGCCCCAGGCGTTGAGAGTGCGGAAGGCGGTCGATGACTACTTCGACGACTGGAAAGAAAAGGCGATGAACTGGGAAAAATGGATGGCCGAAGTCTCCGCCTCCAAAGAGGAATTCGCCCGGTTGATCAACGGCCGCCCCGGCGAGGTGTCGATGCATGCTTCCGCTTCCCAGGGGATCACCGCGGTCGCCAGTTCCTTCGATTACTCGGGCAAACGCAATAAAGTCGTTGTGACGGAAGCCGATTTTCCGACCGTGATATTCATCTGGAAAGCTTGCCAGCGGCTCGGCGTCAATCTGGAGATCGTCCCCGTCGTCGACGGAGAAATCGATCCCGCCTCTTACGAAAGGGCTGTCGACGAACGAACGCTCATCACCTGCGTCCCCCAAGTCTATTACCAGAACGGGTTCAAGCAGGACCTCGCCCTGATCGCCGAAATCGCCCATAAGAAAGGGTCGCTGGTCTTCGTGGACGCATACCAGGGGCTGGGGACGGAGCCGGTCGACGTCAGAGCGATGGGCATCGACATTCTCGTCTCCGGCAACCTCAAGTACCTTCTCGGCATGCCGGGCTCGGCTTACCTTTACGTGAAGGATGAACTGATCTCGGGGATGAAGCCCACGGCCACCGGCTGGCTCGGCCAGGAGGACCCGTTCGCTTTCAACATTCACGATTTCCGGTATGCCGGGGACGCCCGCAGGTTCGACACCGGAACCCCAATCGTCGTCGCCGCTTATGCGGCCGGGGAGGGGATGCGGATCATCAACGAGGTCGGCGTCGCCCGGATCAAGCCCTGGATCGACGAGCTTTCCCGCCATGCTCTTCGGGAGGTCGAAAAGAGAGGCTTCGAGACGACATCCCCCCGGGACATCGCCAAGAAAGGGGCGATCACTTCTATCCTGGTGCCGTCTCCCGATGCCGTAGAAGCAGAGCTGAAAAAACGCGGAATTCTCGTCTCCGCCCGCGGGCCGGTCGTCCGCCTGGCCCATCATTTCTTCGTGACGACTGCCGACATCGACCGCGCCCTGGACGACCTCGAGGAGATCGTCCGCTAGAGAAAAGATAAAGGAACGCAGCGCCCCTATGGAAGTGAACGAATCCCGCCCGGCCCGTGAAACTTTTTCTTCGCTCTTCGGCGTCGTCATGACGATGATCGGAGCGGCGGTCGGCCTGGGCGCGTTCTGGCGCTTTCCCTACATGGCCGGCCGGTTCGGCGGGTCGGCCTTTGTACTCTTTTTCCTACTGATCACTCTGTTCATCGGCATACCAGCCTTGATGGCGGAATGGACGCTGGGACGTCACACCCGGCGAGGCACCCTGGGCTGCTTCGAAAAGGGCGGATTCCCGGGCGGCAAATGGGTCGGCTTTTTTCTTTTCGCCGTCCTGATCGTTGCCTGCGGCTACTATTCCAACGTCGTCGGCTGGGTGGCCTTCCACGCCCTCGGGCAGGTCCTCCAGGCCGTCCGCCTGAATTTCGATGCCGCCGCGATCCTGCCACCCCAAGAAGGATTCCGCCCGACGTCATTCCTCCTCCAACTGCTGATGACGGCTGCGGTCATCTTCAGCTGCGGGGTCGTCATCGTCAAGGGTTTAAGAAAGGGCATCGAAAAAGCCAGCAAATGGATCGTACCGCTTGTCTTCGGCTTCCTGGTGATCCTGATCGTGAGGTCGGTCACCCTGAAGGGTGCCGGCGAGGGAGTCCGCTGGTACATCCTCAAATTCCGCTGGAGCGAGCTCACGCCCGGTGTCATGGCGGCCGCCCTGGGGATGGCCTTCTTCTGCATGTCCCTCGGGGGCACGTTCATGGTCATGTACGGCTCTTATCTGGATAAACAGATCCAGATCCCAAGGAACGCGGTCATAACAGGTGTCGGAGCTTCCCTGGCCGGCATCCTGGCCGGCTTGGCCATCTTCCCCGCCGTCTTCTCCTTCGGGCTGGAGCCGGGCTCCGGACCCGGGTTGATCTTCATGACTCTGCCGAAGACATTTGCACTGATGCCTGCGGGCTGGTTCTTCGGGATTATTTTTTTCGCCGGACTCTTCGGCATCGCCTACCTTTCGGATGTGGCCGCTTTCGAGGTGCTGGTGGGTGGTATCGTCGACAACACCCGCATCCCCAGAAAAAAAGCGGTGTATATCATCTGCGGAACCGTCTTCATCCTGGCTACACCGCCGATGATCAACAACCGGATCTTCATCCCTTGGGATTTGGCCTTCGGGTCGGGGATGCAGGCTCTGGGGTCGCTCCTGGCGGTGATTACGGCGGTCTGGTTCATCAAGAGGTCGGAAGCTTTGAGGGAGTTAGCGGAGGGGTCGAACAGGCGCTTTCCGAGGGCGCTCTATTGGTGGATGCGAGTCGCCGTGCCTTTGGCCATCCTCCTCGTCGGGGTCAACTGGCTGCTCGAGTCCGTCTTCAAGATCCGCCTCACCGGCTGAAACTTATTTGTTGCGATAAGCTTCTTTGCGATGCCTTATGTGCAATATGATGATTTTCTTGTCGGCCCTATCCAAAGCATAGACGACACGATAATCGCCGTATCGATATCGATAAAGCCCTTTGAAAATCCCCTTGAGCGGCCTTCCTAGTTTTAGAGGATTGTCAGCGAGCCTATTTTTGATGGAATCGACTATTGAACGGGCAACTTTGTGATTCAGCGCCTTGAGGTCCTTGAGAACGCCCTCATTCCAGATGAGGTCATAGTCCAAGTTCCTCCTCCAGCTCTTCGGTTTTCAGGTATCTGGCGTTCTTGTCATTAAGCCTGTCCAGCGCGACGTAGGCCTCTTCATATTCATCAAGAGCCTGTTCGATCATCTCTCTGATGAAAGACGTCTTGGTCCGCCTAGTCTTCTCAGCCAGCTTGTTCAGCCGCTTGAAGACTGTATCGGGAAGCCGGATGGAGAGAGTGGCCATTCTCATCACCTCTGTAATATATATAATACATGTCATACGATTTGTCAAACATAAATATGCATCAATAATTTATTTCTTGCCTCCAAATAGACTAGACGATCCTTGCCCAGTTAAAGAATTTAAAGACGGTCAAATTTATTTCCCTCGCCCTTGACGGGAGAGGGATATCGAGAAAAAATGCGGACGTTCCTATCTTTCTCTCAAAATTAGATGGGGAAGGACCTCTCTATATCTCACAATTAGGCGGGGAGGGCTTGGGAAAATAGGACCGTCCCCTTTTTAAGTATTAAGTGGATGGATTCGCGAGAAATGTAACAGCCGGTTTTCTTCATTGCTTTTCTTGTTGAAATCATCATCGGCAGCGTTTATCATCTGGAACCATAGTCAATGACCCCGCGGCAAGCTGCGGGGTATCCTGCAAAGGAGTTCCATGAAAAAGAAAAAGAACAATTTTCATGGGTGGACGCCTGCCCTCATAGCCGTCGGGTTTTGCACCGTCTTCACCCTTGTCATGCCGGGTTCAGAATGGTCCAGCTCCAAGGATAAGTGTATCTCCTCACTAGCCAATGCGGACAACGTCTTTGGCTGCACCATCGTCATGGCCGCCCGGAACAGCCTCGTCCTGGCCGGGAACAACGAGGACCGCAATCACCCCCAAACGATCGCGAGCTTCATGCCCGCTACCAAAAGCTTTTATGGCCGGGTCGTCTTCGGCTATGACGACGCACCCATCCAGGGCGGGATGAACGACCAGGGCCTGTTCATCGACGGCAACGCGCTCGCCCCGACGGGTTGGAAGCCCGACCCCGCCAAGCAAACGTTCCGGGGGATTGGTATGATGGTCATCCTGGGAACCTGCGCGACCTGCGAAGATGTCAAAGCCTTCTTCGAAAAAAACAACATCCCCGGGCTCGAGCGGGCCCGTTTTCCCGTCGCCGACCGCACCGGCGCTTCCATGGTCGTCGAATACGGACAGGGCCGCGTCCAGTTCGTCCGGAGCGACACCTGGTATCAGATCGCCACGAACTTCGTCATCTCCAATATCAAAGACGAGGACTATCCCTGCTGGAGATACAAGGCCGCCGACAAGATCATGGCCAACGCAAAGGAGCTGAGCGTCGATCTCATCCGCGAGGTCCTCGACAAAACCCATCAGGAGGGCCGGTCCGCGACCGTTTATTCCAACATCTATGACCTGAAAAAAGGAATCATCTATCTCTACAACCTCCGGAATTTCGAGGAGGTCGTTGTCCTGAATCTCTCCGAAGAACTAAAAAAAGGGCAACGGCGCATCGAACTGGCTTCGCTTTTTAAATAGAAACAAGGACTGTCATATTTTTTTCGGCTAGAATTTCTTTTTCAGGAAATCCTCGACCCGGCTCAAAAGACGGGCGAGGTCATCCCTCGAATTGAAAAAATGGCAGGAGACACGCACCCCTCCGACTCCCGAGGTATACCGGACCGAGACCAGAATCCGGAGGTTGAGGAGATGGTTCATCAGGGCCAGGTTGCGCTCGACCGAGCCGATAGAGAAGGTGACGATCCCGGAGCGATATCTTTTATCTGCGGGTGTGACGACATCAACGCCCAACGTCCTCAATCCCTCCATCAGGGAATCCGTGAGCTCCAGGATATGGGCGGCGATATTGTCCCGACCGATCCCGTTGATCATCTTCAACGAGGCCGCCAACCCCACGGCGCCCGGGTAGTTGGCCGTCCCCCCGACCTCGTACTGCCTGGCCTCGTCGACAAATGTGTATTCTCGCAGGGGTGAAATCGAGGGCGTCTGAAAGTATGTTTCCCAGCCTCCCTCCGGGGTTTCCAGGCTGAGGTAGCCCGCCGTCAGCTTCTTCAGTTCGGGGAGCCGGTTCTTTCGGATGTAAAGCAGCCCAGCCCCGAAAGGTGAATTGAGCCACTTGTGCCCGCCGCAGGCCAGGATGTCGACCGGCGTCTCCCGGACATCGAGCGGCATCCCCCCGAGATGCTGGACGGCGTCCACGACGAGCCAGATGTTCCGCTCCCGGCAGAGCGAGCTGAGGGCGGCGAGGTTTGCCCGGAAGCCGTTCGACCACTGGACGGAGCTTATGGCCAAAACTTTTGTTTTTTCCGTCAAGCGAGCGGCGATATCGTCGAGTGTGATGATCCCGCTACTATTCGGAACCATGACCAACCGGATGCCCTCGGAGTCCTGCTTCTGGGACCAGGGGACGGCGACCTGCAGATACTCGAGGTCCGAGATCAATATCTCATCCCCCCGAGAAAGAGGGATGGCGTCGGCGGCGACACTCAACCCGTAGGTCGTGCTCTCGACGATGGCGATCTCGTCCTCGGCCGCGCTGATCAAGCGTGCCGCCTCTTTCCGGGCCTCGCTCCTCATCTCGTCCATGAGGATGTGATGGTGGGTGGAGGAGCGGGCCGGACATTCCGCCGCGATCTTCAAGAAGCCCTGGACGGCCTCGACGGCGCACAAGGGGGCCAGGCTGACACAGGCGGAATCGAGAAAGACCTTGTCCTTGAGCCCGGGGAACTGTTTCCTTATCGCTTGGATATCCATGGTTTTTCGCTCCTGGGAGGATGACGCTTTTGCGCGGCCATTATATCAAAACTCCCCCCCGTTTGCTCGGCGATCTTAGCCTCTCTTCCAGTCCCCCCGGCCGGGAGGGAGGATGAAGAATCAGGAAATCATTGGCCGGGACGGCGGGCCAGTTCCAGGGCGAATTCCATGACGGGGTCCCGCCCGGCGAGGATGTCTTCTACCGTAGGGATGACCTCATGATCAGGCAGGATCCCTCTCTCCGGGTGGGGGCCGTGGTCGCCCGCCATGTAATATCCGACCATCGGGATGGAAACGGTGATCCCGCTGTTGTCGAGCTTTAAGCCGACCATGATGCCCGAGGTATTCCCGGTGATCCCGGCTCCACTCTCCTCGCCGATGAACACCCCCCGCTTGTTGGCGCAGATGGCGGTCATGAATTCGCCTGTGGCCGAGAAACTCCGGCCGTTCTCGAGGACAAAGACCCGGCCGGCGAACACAGGCTCGCGAGGCGGCTTGAGGCCGAGGTTGGGATGATCGGTCCTGACCCAGCGCCCCTTTTCGTCCAAGCGAAGTGGAGTCAGGGGACGGTTGGTATCGGGGTTTATGGTCCGGCGCAGGAACTCGGATTTTTCCTTGTTCATCTGGAGGCGGTCGTAGTAATAAAACGGCGCGGGAGCGAGATGGGCGTAAAGCATCAGGCCGTATTCATCATTCCCTCCGCCGTTGTCCCGGACATCGATGATCAGGGACTCGGTCTTTTTCTCCAGAAGGGTCTGAAAGGCCTGGGTCAGGAAATCCGGGTAATTGACCCCGCTGCCGGACAGGGTCCGGGGGCCGAAGCTGCGCACTGTGAGGACGGCCACCTCCTCGTCGAAACGGAGGGAGAGCAGCGGCCCGGAGGGCCGGGGGCGGAGCGGACCCATCCGCTTCTCGAGCTCGTCGAGGGAAAGCCCCGCAAATTCCACGTCTCTCTCCTTTCCGTCAGCCGAGCGGAGACGGAAGACATACTTCTCCGTCTCGCCGTACTCCAGGGCGAACAGGCCCCCAAAGACATCGGGATATTCAAGATTGGCCCGGCGGCCGTCGCTGTACCCGTCTCCGGGAAGATAGCGGAGGAGGGCAGCTACGACTTCGGCGACCGGACGTCCGTTTACGGCCAGGACGTCACATCCTATGGCCGACGGCTCCCGGCCGCTGACATCCTTCAAGACCCGGACGCGACTGCCCTCGAAATGCATGGCGACGGGGGGACGGATGGGCCTCTGCCGAAGCCACGAGGTCAGGCTGCTCGGGGCCTGGACGCGGGTATGCCCGTCCCTGATCGCCGCGACTAGCTTCAATACCCCTGCACAGAACTGGGATATCCGCAGCGGACTGGACAGCCGCTTTTCCAGGTCATCGAATTGCTTGTCCATCTCTGCTTTGGACGCATAACGGTAGAGGCCGGCATGGGCATCCTCCAGGGAAAAGCGGAGGAGCTCGAAATCATCCTTGAGGGCGGCCGGGGAGAGTTCTTTATCCGGGTTATCGAACGCGGAAGCGGGTGCGGGGGCCTGTGTTTGAACCGCCGAATCGGCTAATCCTCCCGGCAAATGCGAGACTTTGCCTTCACCCTTTGAAAATCCCATGAATATGAAGGATACGGCGGCCACAGTGAGGCAGAGGGCGACGTAACGGTTGAGCAGACTTCTTATCATAACATTCCTCCCAACCTGAAAATGATTCATTAATATGAAATACGAAATTTTTGAGGAGTTGTTTGAACTAGCGGGGGAATTGCAGCGAGACGATACCTTCCTGGTCTATTCACAAATGGTCTTCCATGGAATTATGGGGACACTAACTTTAATTCCAGGGTAGTTCATCATTGGGAGAATTAAAGTTAGTGTCCCCATAATTCTCCCCATAACTCAATTGGAAGAATTCACCGGCCGGGGCGTCTAAACTATAGAAAGGAGACAATCATGTCAAAAACAAAAAGCCTTGTTCTTGCGGCCCTGCTCATTCTCGCCCCCCTGACCCTGTGCCTCGCCCAGGAAAACGTCAGCGGCGAATGGGACTTCACCATGACCACCCCCCGCGGCGAGATGACCTCCACCGCCAAGTTCGTCCAGGAGGACGAGAAGATCACGGTAACCATGATCAGCCAGCGCGGCGAATCCACCGGCACCGGCACGATCAAGGGAGCCGACCTCGAGTGGACCATCACCCGGGAATCTCCCCGCGGTACTTTTACCATCACCTACAAGGGGAAGGTCGAGGGAAACACCATGACGGGCGAAGCCCAGATGGGTGACTTCGGCACCGCAGAGTGGAAGGCCACCAAGAAGGCCGCCTAAAACGTTAAGAGGTCAGGTCTCCCCCTCGGATTGCAGGTTCGACGAGTCCGACCGCCGAGGCCTGACCTCTATTCTAATTAGGGAATTGGCATCTCCCTAGTTCACCCTTAATTTCTCCTAATTCCCCGGCGTTATGCCAACGGAGAGGACCGGACTTTGCCGCAGACCGTCGGCCCCGGCGCGATCCCTTCCTCCCGTAACAGCGCGCTCATCCGGACGGAATGAGGCCGCAGGAAAGACGCTCCCAATTTGCCCTCTCCATAAGAGGGAAGCTAAGCCTCCTGCTCCGACTAAAACTACGCCAACGGAAATGTTTCCCGGCCGGCGCTTGCTTTGAGCGCGGCTTTTCGCTAAGGTGAAAAACTTATGAAAAAGGCCTTGTTCAGCCTGACGCTCCTCCTGGCTTCATTCCCTATTCCCCATCGAGAATCCGGCATCCACCCCAGGACCGCGGTCGCTGACTCCGCGCCGCTCAAGCCCGCCGCTTCCGCTTTTCCTTCTGCCTACGACCTCCAGAGGCGGATCGACGGCATTCTGGGGAAGTCCAGTCTCCGCCGAGTTTACTTCTCCGCCTGCGTGGTCAACTGCGATACGGGAGAAACCGTCTACGAAAAAAACGCCCACCTGGCCCTTATCCCCGCGTCAAACATGAAGATCGTCACCTCCGCCTCCGCCCTTGAGCACCTGGGACGGGATTTCGCTTTCGTCACCCAGGTGGGGCTGTGCGGCGACGCGCTGGTCGTGAAGGGGAGCGGAGATCCTCTGCTCGGGGACAAGGAGACGGACGCCCGGAACGGCCGCCGCTCCCATCCGGTCATCCGGGAGATCGTCCTCAGGCTTAAGGAGATGGAGATCGCCTCGGTCTCGGATATCGTCCTCGACACTTCGATCTTCGACGGTGAGCGGGTCCATCCGAGCTGGCCGGAAAACCAGCTTCACCAGAAATACGCCTGCGAAGTCGGCGGCCTCAACTACAACGGCAACTGCGTTGACATCACCGCCGCCAACCGGAATGGAAAGGTTATACTGGCACTCGATCCGCCGACAGATTACGTCCAGCTGACTAACGCCATGACTATCTGGCGAAGCCGCAAGAGCTGGTTCAGCGTGGGACGCACCGAGGTGCCCAACGTCCTGGTCATCCAGGGGAACTGCCGGAATCAGGCCGGGCCGTATTCGGTGGCCGTAGAGAATCCGGCGCTCTTCTTCGGCCGGCTGCTCCGCGAAGCCCTGGTCCGGGAGGGCATCGGCGTCAGCGGCGAGGTCCTTGAAAAGCCCCTTCCCGAGGGTTGTGAGTTCCGCGAGATGATCGCTTTTTCAACCTCGATAGGCGACTGCCTGCTGCGGACGAACAAGGACAGCCTCGGCCTAGCGGCGGAGGCCATGTTCAAGCGGCTGTCCGCCCAGTCTGAACCCGGAGGAAAACAGGGAAGCTGGGAGGGGGGGCAAAGGGTGTTGGCGGAATACCTGAGAGGGCTCGGAGTGGACGAAAGGGAATTCGTCATCGCCGACGGCAGCGGCCTCAGCCGGGACAACCGTCTCAGCGCCAACGCCTTGACCCGTGTTTTGATGCACCTC
>CAYOZW010000030.1:21446-22619 GCA_964408495.1 uncultured Eubacteriales bacterium | reverse complement strand
TGGCCGGCTTGAGGACCCAGTGGTTCTCGTCGGGGAAATAGAGCAATTGGCTGGGAATGCCCCGCCGCTGCAAGGCGTTGAAAGTCCCCAGCCCCTGCGACTCCACGATCCGGAAATCCTGGGCACCGTGGACGACGAGCATCGGAGTTTTCCAGTTTTTAACGAAGTTCACCGGGTTGTGCTTCTCGTAACTCTGAGGATTGTCCCAGGGAGTGCCCATGTGGTCCCACTCGGGGAACCAGAGCTCTTCTGTCTCGTAGTAGGCGGCGCGCTCATCGATGTTGCCGTCGTGCGTGATCAGGCATTTGAAGCGGTCGGGCCAGTTCCCGGCGATCCAGTTGATCATGTAGGCGCCGAACGAGGCACCGAGGGCTCCGACGCGCGTCTCATCCATCCAGGGATACTTCGTTAGGGCCCCAGCTAAACCCTTTTTTAGATCTTCGAGGGGCTTCCCTCCCCAATCTCCGCGGATAGAATCGCAGAAGGCCTGCCCGTATCCGGTCGAGCCGTGGAAATCGACCATCACCGCGGCATACCCGGCTCCTGCATAGGCCTGCGGGTTCCAACGGTAATGGAAATGGTTGCCGAACGATCCCTGGGGGCCGCCATGGATGAGGAAGGCCACGGGGTATTTTTTGGCTGCGTCGAAATCGACGGGCTTGACGATATAACAGTATACAGTCTCGTTGTTCCAGCCTTTGAAGACAAACTGTTCGTAGTCGCCCTGGCGGGCGGCGGCAACCTTAGCCTTATTGATCTCGGTAATGGCCTTTTCGCCTCCGCCCGGCCTGATGGAATAGATTTCTACCGGGGATTTCAGGGTGTCCCGTTCAAAAACGAGCCCTTCTCCTGTCGGGGCGAAACTGCCAACCGTCCCCTGCTCTACTATCATCGCGGCTTGTCCTGTCTGGGCATCAATCGCAAACAGCGAATTCTGACCCTTATTGGACGTCGTAGCCAGGATCTTTGAGGCGTCAGGCGTCCAGCAGAAGGAGCCGACCGAATAGTCCCAGGCTTCGGTCAGGACACGATCCTGTCCATCGGGCCAAGGTTTGAGAACAACCCGGAAGCGGTCGGCTTCGTAGCGGGGACGGGCCATGGCCAGGTAGGCCAGGGTCTTTCCATCCGGCGAGAAAACGGGCGTCGTATCCCAGGCCTGATTCTCTTCGGTCA
>CAYOZW010000030.1:0-21346 GCA_964408495.1 uncultured Eubacteriales bacterium | reverse complement strand
TCCAGGTGTCCCAATGACGGACGAAAAGTTTCTCGTAGATACGGCCGGTCGCTTTCCGCTTTTCCACCGCCTCGAGTTTCTTGACGGCGGCATCCACACTCTGCCCCGGATAAACCTCCATGGTGACTCCCAGGTATCCACCGGCGGGTGAGACGATGAGGTTCCCGACATCGAGGGGAAGTCGGGTGATTTGTTCGGCTTCTCCCCCGTCGATCTTGATCCGCCAGACCTGGGAAGAGCCTGACCGAGTCGAGAGGAAGAAGACACACTTGCCGCAGGGGGACCAGCGAGCGTTGAAATCGGCGGCGGGATGGGAGGTCAGGCGGCGAAGGCCTTTCCCGTCCGTCCCGACGAGCCAGATGTCAGTCCGGCCGCGGTTGGACTCGAGGTCCGTCTCCCGGAGATTGAACAAGATCCATTTTCCGTCCGGAGAGACATGCGAATCCGAAATCCGGTCCATAGCCAGCATGTCGTGAACCGAAAAGGGATGGGTTTCAGCGGGCGGATTGGCTGAGTGGTTTTCGGCAGCCTCGGCTACTCGAAACATCCCAAAAGCACAAACGAACACGATGGTTAAAATAAATGAAAAGCGACGCATGATCTCACCTCCCGAACCTAACGAAGCGCTTATAACACACCTTTCGGTATCCAGTCAAAAGGTGGGATGGCGCCTCGAGCGTTTCTGTATCTTCTATTCCTCGGGAGGGCGTGATTGCTGGTGACATATGAGGGTGAACTTTTCCGTTCCGGCCTCCGTATTTAGGGATGTGGAGGTAATAACGATGAAATTTCGGTACGGTTGGATCATAGCAGCGTGTATTCTGGCCCTGACATTTTCAGGATGCGAGGATATGGGCGACCTCACGACCGACTCCAAGACGGTCGAGGCGGGGGGAGCCGAGTCTGTCGAAGTCAACCTGAAGATGGGCGCCGGAGAATTGCGGGTGTCGGGCGGAGCGCAGGCTTTGATGGAAGCGGATTTCGCCTACAGAACCAGGCGTCGGTCCCCAGAAGTCGACTATTACGTCTCCGGCACAAGGGGGACTCTGACGGTCCGGCACAGACGTTCCGGAGGCCCAAATTTTGGTAGCTCCAAGAACGAATGGGATATCCGGCTCAATAACCGAATTCCCCTAAATCTTGATGTTGACCTGGGCGCCGGTGAAAGCCGGCTTGATCTTTCTGAGATGGACATCCGCTCGTTGACGGTCGATATGGGAGTGGGCGAGATGAAACTCGATCTCAGGAGAAGTTATGAACAGGACCTAGACGTGAGCATTGACGGTGGGATTGGCAGCGCCACGATCTATCTTCCCGGAAATGCGGGCGTCCGGGTCCGGGTGGACGGAGGGATCGGCTCGGTCCACGCCCCCGAATTCACCAAGAACGGCCACGTCTATACGAACGAAGCCTACGGAAAAGCTGCGGTCACGATCGATGTGAATGTCGACGCCGGGATAGGCAGCATCGACCTCCGGCTCGACTGAACTCTTCTACTTAAACAATAAGGGACGATCCCAGAAGCGGGGACGCTCCCATTTATTCGAGGAAATTGGATTGTCCCCTTCTCTCTTTTTGGTATTCCCCTCCCCCTTGATGGGGGAGGGTTTGGGAGAGGGTGAAATAAATAGTCCCGTCCCCATTTTCTTTTCTATGGCAATCCCCCACCAAAAATTGATATATTGAGACTTCTATCCAAACCCGCATTTTCATGGAGGACTCAATGAAAAAATTCCTTTCCCTCGCAATAATCATTCTCTTTGTCTTTTCAGCCCTCGGCTGGAGCGAAACTACAAAACCAGACAAAAAGACCCTGCTCACTTCAGAAGTTCTCTCCGGGCTAAAGTTCCGGAACATCGGCCCGGCCATCATGTCCGGCCGGATCAGCGATATCTCTATTCACCCTAAGGATAGGAGCCTATGGTATGTGGCCGTAGGGTCGGGCGGCGTCTGGAAGACCGAGAACGCCGGTACGACCTGGACACCGATCTTTGATGACCAGCCGTCCTACTCGATCGGCTGTCTGACCCTCGATCCCTCTAGCCCGGAGGTCGTCTGGGTGGGAACGGGGGAAAACGTCAGCGGACGCCACGTTGGTTTCGGAGATGGAGTTTACAAGAGTCTCAACGGTGGAAAGACATGGACAAACATGGGCCTCTCCAAGTCCGAGCACATCGCCCGAATTCTCGTCGACCCTCGCAACTCCAACACTGTCTATGTGGCCGCCGAGGGACCCCTCTGGTCCTCAGGCGGCGAGCGGGGGCTCTATAAAAGCACAGACGGCGGAAAAACATGGACCTTGTCCCTTGAGATCAGCAAGGACACGGGAGTCACAAGCGCCGAATTCGACCCTTCGAACCCCGATATCATCTATGCGGCCGCCTATCAGAGACGCCGTTCGGTGGCCGCCTTCATGGGCGGTGGACCCGAGTCTGCGATCTATAAGTCTGCGGACGCCGGCAAGTCGTGGCGCAAGCTGACCGTCGATCTTCCCAAAGGCGATATCGGGAAGATCGGGCTGGCCGTCTCGCCCATCGATCCGCGGGTTGTCTATGCCACCGTCGAAGCCGGCCCGGAGGAAATGGGCTTCTATCGCTCCGCCGACAAGGGCGAGAGCTGGGAAAAGCGCAGCTCCTTCATCAGCGGAGGCACAGGCCCGCATTACTACCAGGAGATCTTTGCCGACCCCAACACCTTCGATCGCGTCTACCAGATGGCCCCTCCGTTGATGGTCACCGATGACGGCGGAAAGACCTTCCGGCGCGTCAACGAGAAGAACAAGCACGGAGACAATCACGCCATGGCCTTCCTCCCCGGCGATCCTGACTATATCCTCAACGGAAGCGACGGCGGCGTCTATGAGACGCACGACCGGGGAGAGACGTGGCGCTTCGTCGACAACCTTCCGGTCACCCAGTTTTATAAGCTGGCCTTGGACAACGATCTTCCCTTCTACAACGTCCACGGCGGCGCCCAGGACAACGGCAGCCAGCTCGGTCCCTCGCGCACGCTCAACGCCCACGGTATCAGCAATTTCGACTGGGTCATCACCTACGGCGCCGATGGCTACGCCTGCGCCATCGACCCCGAAGACCCGAGCATCATCTACGTCGAATGGCAGAACGGGAACCTCCTCCGCTACGACAAAAAGAGCAACGAAGCCGTCTATGTCAGCCCCAAACCGGAGCTGTCTGACCCGCCGCTGCGCTTCAACTGGGACTCGCCCGTCCTCATCAGCCCCCATTCTCATACCCGCCTCTATTATGCGTCGCAATTCCTGTGGCGGAGTGATGACCGCGGCGACTCCTGGACTAAGATGAGTCCCGACCTCACCCGGAACATCTTCCGCCTCGAGCAGCCGATCATGGGCAGGACCTGGAGCGTCGACGCCCTTTGGGATCACGGCGCCATGTCCATGTTCTCGACGATCACGACCGTCGACGAATCGCGTCTCCAGGAAGGCCTCATCTATGTGGGGACGGACGATGGGTTGATCCAGGTGAGCGAGGACGGCGGAAAATCCTGGCGGAGGATCGATAAGATCGCCGCTGTGCCGGATTCTTTCTTCGTTAACGAAATCAAGGCTTCTAAGCATGATAAGGACATTGTGTTCGCGGCCGTCGACAACCACAAGGCCGGCGATTATAAACCGTATCTATTGAAGAGCAGCGACCGGGGAAAGACCTGGACCAATATCGCCGGAGACCTGCCTCAACGGACCATCATCTGGTCCGTCGCCCAGGATCATGTCGTCAAGGATCTGCTGTTCGCCGGCACCGAGTTCGGGATCTACGCGACCCTCGATGGCGGCCTTCACTGGATCAGGCTGGAAGGGGGCGTCCCGACCATCTCTTTCCGCGATATCGAGGTCCAGGAGCGCGAGAACGATCTCGTGGGCGCTTCCTTCGGCCGGGGTTTCTTCATCCTCGACGACTACTCGCCGCTGCGGCGGCTCAGCGAGGAAACTCTTCAGCAGGAGGCCGTGCTTCTCCCCGTAAAGAAAGCACTCGAATACATCCCCCTCCGGCCGCTGGACTCGAGCGGCAAAGCCTGTCTCGGTGACGGCCTCTACCTAGCGGCCAATCCACCGTTTGGCGCCGTCTTCACCTATTATCTTAAAGAGCCGCTCAAAAGTGCGGCCGAGGCGCGGCGGGAGCAAGAAAAGAATCTCAATAAATCCGGAAAACAGATCGCCTTCCCAGGCTGGGAAGAGTTGAGAAAAGAGGAAATGGAGGACAAACCGAAGATCGTTCTGACCATCGCCGACGAATCCGGCCAGGTCGTCCGCCGGATCAGCGGGCCCGTTTCCAAGGGAATCCATCGGGCCGCTTGGAGCCTCCGCTATCCACCGGTCGAGCCGGTCGAGCTCGAAAAAACGGAGCGGGAAGAATGGGAGGGAACTCCGGAGGGCCCGCTGGTCGTGCCGGGAACGTTCAGCGTGTCCTTGGCCAAAAAAGAGAATGGTGAACTGACGCCGCTCTCCGGTCCTCAAACATTCACGGTGGAATCACTGGGACTGGCCACTCTCGAAGAAAAAGACCGCCGGGCCCTGCTGGATTTCCAGAAAAAGGCCGGCGAGCTGCAGCGGGCGATGATGGGGGCCGGGGCGGCGGCTGAAGAAGCGGCCGAGAGCCTCCGCTATATGAAAAAAGCGCTGCTGGAGACACCCCGGGCCGACCCGAAGCTCTTGGAAAGGGTCAAGGACCTGGAAGAAAGGCTTCAGGAATCGCTCCGCACGCTTTCCGGAGACCGGACGGTCCGGCGCCGCAGCGAAGCCGCCTTGCCCGGACTCATCCAGAGGGTCAGCGCCCAGCTTACCGCCACCTGCCCGATAACCGAGACGACGAAGCGCCAATATGAGATCGCCGCCGGCGCCTTTGAAAAACTCCTGGAGGAAATGCGAGGTCTTATCGATCGGGACATCAAGAAGCTGGGGGACGACCTGGAGGCGGCCGGAGCGCCCTGGACACCGGGACGCCGCCTGCCGGCCTGGAAGAAGAATTAGCTTGGCGCAGAGTCTCCAGGCTGAGGAGGGAAAAAAAATGAAACCAGGGCTCAAATGGCTCGCTGCCTTCGCCATTTTATTCCTGGGGATCTCGTCTTCGTGTTCGTCCCCGGGACCCAAGATGTATGTGGTGGTCAATTTCGACGTCGAGGATTACGTCTCGCCCGAGGCCGAGCGCATCGATGATATTCCCAAGTGGCTGTCCGAGATCATGACGGAAGAGGGGGGCACGGGAACATTCTTCGTCATTGGCGAGAAAGCCCGCTCGCTGGAGAAAAGGGGCCGTCTCGACGTTATCGCGGCCATGGCCAAGCACGATGTCGAAAGCCATACCAATTTCGGATCGATCCATCCCACGGTCACGGAGATCCTCGAGAATGCGGACTGGGAAACCGGCGTCCGGCAGATGTTCGACCGGGAGTCGGCGGGCTTTGGGGAGCTGGAGCGGATTTTCGGGACGCCCATGGTGACCCTGGCTCGGCACGGCGGCTCCTACGGGCCGCAGCTTATCTGTGCCCTTGGGAAAATGAAAGCGGGCTACGCCGGCTCGCCGGTCAACCTCCCCGGCCACAGCGTCGTCTGGTTCTGCAACGCCTTGAATTTCTATGGTCAATATGACGGCTATGACGACACCTATTACCGGGACGACCTGTTCGAGCCGCTTTTCCAGAAACTCCAGGAGGAACTGCCGAAGATTGCCCGGACAACCGAAGTCCTTCCCTTCTTCGCCGGGCACCCGTGCAAAATCAGGACCGAGCAGTTCTGGGATCTCAATTTTTATGAGGGCCGGAATCCCGGCCCGGAGGACTGGAAAACGCCGGAGATGCGCCCCCTGGAAAGCATGGCGACCGCCCAGAACAATTTCCGTCGCTTGATACGATACCTGAAGAGCCGGGATGACATCGAGCTCACCACTTTCCGCCGGCTCATGGACATCTATTCCTCCCAAAAAGAACCGTTGCCTGAAACAGATTTGAGCAAAATGGCCGCCGAAGCCCTCCGTAGCCGGAGGCTTTCCAGCAGCGAATATTTCTCTCCAGCCGAGGCTTTTTCCGGGTTCGTGAGGTCGATCGTCCATTTCCAGAAAAACGGCTCCCTCCCCCGCGAAATGGACCCGTCCCGGCCTCTCGGTCCCCTGAAGATGCCGATATCTCAGCCGGAAGTGACCCGGGTGACTTTGGAGGACGTGTATGATCTGGCGGCGAAGGCGGACGCCCACATCGGCCAGTCCGGCGCGTTGCCTGCCGTCCTGGATGTCGAAGGTCAGAGCATCGGAACCGGTTCACTATTCGCCTTGTTCAGCACCGTCTATCTTGAGATGAAATCGGGGAATCCGACGTCCGAATACGAAGTCCTCTCTTTCGACCCTTACCCTAAGATCAACCAAGAGGAAATTATCCAGCGGATCCGGGAATTCAAAACTTGGCCTGTCCACCGCCCCGACCTGGACATGGAAACCCTCATTGAGATGACCAAAATGCAGCTCTGGACACTTAAACCCGCCCATAGAAAATAAGCGGTCAATACCGCCAGATCTCGAGGTCGGCGCCGGGGGGAGCGGTCTTCCGGATGTGCTCGGCCATGGCGGGGAGATAGCAGAGGGAGGGGTTGCTGCCCGGCGCGCAGCCGGACCAGCAGTGAGGAGCCCTCTTTCCATACTCGATCGTTCCCTCAAAAGCGGGATTCGCGGCCCGCTTGAGGAATTTCTCCAGGAGCATGGTCGCTTCTTCAAGGTAAAACGTATCGGTGTCGCCGATGTAGACATGGAGTTTTCCGTTGAGTTTCGGGCCGAGGGTCGCCCAGTCCCGCTCGATGATGTGGCTCAGGTCATAGTTCTCGCGCCAATAAGCCGCCACCTCCTTGTCTATGATACCGGTTTGCTTATCATAAAGAAGCCTGGGATAGCCATCGCTCCCGACGGGTCCAAAAACAGCCTGGAAAATATCCATTTGCTGGCCCGACCGGCCTTTCGTCCCCAGCACCAGCTCAAAGATGCTCGCCTGCTCCTGAGTGGCCAGCACCTGGTCGTCAACGTTTCTCATCCAGGGCCGGCTCGGTTCTTTCTTCCAAGCCGAGTTGGCGTAATAGGCATTTTCATCCTGGTAGATATTGACCAGCTGGAAATACCGGAAATCCACCGGATCCGGGCAGAAAACCCAGGCGCCGTTGAATGCGTCCGGATGGAAAACCTGAAGAGCAAAAGCCCGCCAGCCGCCCGTCGAGCCGCCGAAGACCGTCCGCGCCCAGGGCTCGCCGATAGCCCTGAATTTCCGCTCGATAAAGGGGATGAGCTCCTGCAGCAAGGCGTCCCCATAAGGACCGACGTTGGCCGAGTTCACGGCATAGGAATCATCATAAAATGGATTGGGGTCTTGGGGGATGACGAGCAGAAACCGGGGGAAACCGGGTGATGTCCATTCTCTAAAAAAAGAATTTTCGGGTTTCTCCACAAAGCCGCGCATGGTCGGAGTGAAATGGCTCTGGAGATAGGCAACGGGGTAGCGGGCGTCGGGGTGGCTCTCGAATCCCTCCGGGAGGAGGACGACCGCACCAATGTCCACGTTTGTTCCCCAAAAGCGGCTGACCAGCTCGCTCTTGATTTTAACGTGTTTGACGTAGCGTGTATCCTGGGGCGGCGTGATCGGCGGGATACGCTCGGTCAGGCCGATGCGGATCGCCCCCCCCGTCGAGGGATCGATCTTCATCTTCGCGGGAAGGCTGTAGAGGTTGCCGGGGGATGTGTTCCACTGTTGGCCTTCCCAGTGATCCAGGGGCATTTTCACAACGTGGCCGTCGGCGCGATGAAAAGTCGTATAGATATGGAAAACGGCCTGAACGTTATACTCTCCGGCAGGAATCAGGTCTATGTCCTCTAGCGGAAATCCCAGAACCGTGTCATCGATCACAGCCGGCTGACCAGGCCCCAATTTTTCGACATCCACTCCGAAAAAAGGCTGCGGAGACCTCCAGTTCACGGCAGTGAACCTGGGCTCGTTCCTGAGATCCCGTGAAATGAGAAGGAGAATCCGGCCGTCGAGTGGCTCTTGCTGAATGCTTTCGGGGAAAGATATCTCGAACCGGAACGAAGAAGCGCCGGTCCGGGGCTGCGCATTCGACAGCAAGATGATCGCCGCAAGAAGCGTAAAGAAAACGATGTATCGATTTCGTCCAGGGGTCATCCGGCCTCCTTTTTAACCAAAGCGAATAGCCGCCTATTCCTACCATTCACCCCAGGCCTCTGTCAACTTGGCGGAGCTGAACAAGCATTCCTAAATAAGCAATCTTAATGATGGGCGTAGGAGGCCGCACTGAAGCCCCCGTAGCGGAGGGGGGACCCACGGGCTTGGAGGGGGAATCCGCTTCGCCTTCCCCCTTCCAACCGTCGCTTCGCTCCGTGCCTCCCCTCCTCGGACACTGTCGCGTCCTGCGGCCAGGGAGAGATATCCCCCTGGACCCCCTTCCAAAATCCTCGTCCCGATGGGGGGGAACCGACGGGACTGGTTCCCCTCGAATCCCATTTATTGGAATGCTTGAGAAAGACATAGATCGATATGTCTCCTGCGGTTTCTATTGTATAATGATCTATTAGAGGAGGCTTCAGAATGAAGAAAGCGGCTCTGGGATTGATATTCCTGGTGGCTCTATGGAGCCCGGCCTTCACCCAAACAGACGAACCCATCGTCACGGTGAAGGTCATCCCCGGAGAACAAAGCTTCAAACGCGGCCAGTCCAACCCGCTCACCTTAGAAATCTCAATCCGTCCCCCCTATCATATCAACGCCGACCTCCCAACCGAGGACTATCTCATCGGCACGACCGTGGATTTCAAGAGCGTCCCGGGCGCAACCTACACAAAGATCATTTTCCCGCCAGCGGAGATGAGGCAACTGGGTTTTTCTGAAAACCCTCTAGCCGTTTATGAAGGGACGATCAAGGTCGAGGCCGAAGTCTCCCTGGGCGCAGAATTTAAAGAAGATGAGATCGAGATCACGGGAGCGGTCGGATACCAGGCCTGCGACGACCGGTCCTGTCTACCGCCAGACGAGGCGGCTTTCAGCCTGAAAGTGCCGGTCGAGAGCGCCGCCGCGGGGGAGGCTTCAATAGTCTTGGCCGCGGACGACGAGCCCGCCGGGCCGACAGCTGTCCAGGAGACCGGCAAGCCGGTCTCCCGCTTCGAAGGCCGGGGTCTTCTGCCACTTTTTATCCTCGTCTTTTTCGGCGGTTTCGCCTTGAACCTGACGCCCTGCGTCTATCCGCTGATCCCCATCACCATCAGCTACTTCGGCGGCCAATCCGGAGGAAAAAGAGGCGGCCTCGCGGCCCACGCCGTCCTCTATGTGGTCGGGATGGCCATCACCTATTCGATCCTCGGGAGTATCGCTGCTTTTACCGGCAGCCTTTTCGGCGCCGCACTCCAGTTTCCCCCCGTCCTCATCTTCATCGCCCTGGTCATGGTCCTTCTCTCGCTGAGCATGTTCGACGTCTACGAACTGCGGCTGCCTGCGTTCCTCAACAGACTGGCCGGAGGCTCGCAGAAAGGCTATCTCGGAACGCTTCTCATGGGGCTGACCGTCGGAATCGTCGCCGCCCCCTGCATCGGCCCCTTCGTCCTCGGCCTGCTGACCTATGTGGGAAACAGGGGAAGCGTTCTCCTGGGCTTTTCCCTATTTTTCGTCTTGGCATTGGGCTTGGGAATTCCGTTCCTTTTTCTCGGGCTATTCTCAGGCAGTCTGACCAAGCTTCCCCGTTCCGGGGCTTGGATGGTCTGGGTCCGGAAGATCTTCGGGTTCATCTTGATCGCCATGGCCATCTATTTTCTCAAACCGCTCTTCCCCAGCATTCTTCTTTACCACTTCTCCCTCGCTCTGACCATGCTCGTCGCCGGGTTTTACATGGCCTGGCTCGAGCCGACACATACTCCCGGTCAGGCTTTCCGGGCCGTCCGCACCCTCGTCGGGATTGTCTTTTTTGGCCTTGCGCTCGTCACCGCCACCTCGGGCGTCCAGGGATATCTCGACAAGGCGCTCGGCTCTAAAGGGACCGGAATCCCCGCCGACGCCATCGCCTGGTCGGCCTACTCCGAGGAGAGGCTGGCCGAGGCATCCCAGCGCGGCCGTCCCGTCTTCATCGACAGCTTCGCCGACTGGTGTATTCCCTGCAAGGAATTGGATAAACTCACCTTCAGCCACCCCGAGGTGATCGTCGTCTCACGTGAGTTTGTGATGCTCAAGGCCGACCTCACCTCCAACAAGGACGAATCCGCAAAAGCCTTCTCCAAAAAATTCGGAATCAAGGGCGTTCCCACGCTCATCTTCCTGAAGCCGGACGGAACCGAGATCAAGGGACTCCGCATCACCGGGTTCGAGCCCAAGGACGTCTTCCTCCCGAAGATGAAGCGCGCTCTCGAGCTCAGCGGCCGGAGTTAGGCGCAATCTCGATTTCCTTGACACTCCCTCTTTGAGGCGATATATTCTAAGTAGAGTTTGATAAAATTCAGCGGCCATAGAGAAGATTGCCGCTTCAATGACAAAAGTATGCCAGGAAGGGAGTAAAATGAAAAAACGAATTTTTATCGGTTTTCTCGCCTTGATCGCCGCGGCGGCTGTCCTGACCTCGAGTGCCGCCATATCAGAAAAAGAAGAATTCCAGGCCAGACTGCTGACTGGCGGTATGCAGTACACCGAGAGCGTGAAAAAGATCAAAATAACCATCGACAGCTACACGGCACCCGAAGAAGTGTTCAACCTTATTAAGATTCAAAACGAGCAGGGCTATGAGCCCTTCATGTCCGCCTTCCGGGCGTTAAACAAGGGGATCTTTTTCCCTATCGGCGGCCGCGGCATCAACATCATCATCCATGGGGCGCACAGCTATCCCACGGAAAAGGGAAGGCAGATCCTGCTCTTTGCCCAGAGGGGGAGCTGGGACGTGGAACTCAGCCAGCGCGTCGACCACCGTTTCCCCTTCATGGTCGTCGAACTCAACCTCGACAGCAAGGGGAATGGAACCGGCAAAATCTATGAACAGGCCAGCATCCGTTTGACCCCGGAGAGAACCTTTGAGATGGACAGTTCCAACTCGCCGCCCAAGCAGCTCTGGGATGTCAAGCTGCTGAAATAGCCGGCGCCGGCTACTGTTTGGTCCTAAGCGGCTTTTCCGCGTCCTCAAAGAACCGTTTCTGAAGCTCGAGAGTGACCGTATCCTTCTTGACCGAACGGATCATTTCCGCCAGGAGTCCCGCTTCCAGTTTGAGCGCTAGCTCACCCAGTTCCTTGCTGCCGTAACTTCCGTCCCCCCGGTAGTGGTGGGGTTGGCTGGCATACCACCAAATGCCTGTATAGGCGTGCTTCAGACCCGTGAGTCTTTTCTGGTCCTCGCCGCTCTGCGCGCCGGCCCGGTCCAGGTGAGCCAGGTCCGGCCGGTGGGCCAGCATGACCGAGGTCTCCATCTCGCCAGCATGGCCGTCGATGGTCGTTTTCTGGAGTTTTTTCAATTGCTCATCCATGTTCTGATCGTCCGAGGGGTCGAAAAGATAGACAGCGTAATCCTTTTTGCCGGCCAGCTGGGCCTGGCAGAAAAACCGCAGAAAATGTTCGTTCCCGCCGTGCCCGTTTAGCAGGATGATCTTGGTGATCCCGTTGCGGGCCAGCTCGTCACAGGTTTCCTGGAGGAAGTCGAGCATCAGACCGGTGCTGTAAGCGATGGTTCCGGGCTGGTGTTTGGCCTCAAATATCTGCCCGACATAGTAGGCAGGATAGATGATCGTATATTCCTGTGCGGCGGCCCGCCGGGCCACCTCCCGGCAGTCGATAAGGTCGGTGCCGAGCGGAAGATGGGGCCCGTGTTTTTCCAGGATGCCTAGGGGGATGACACAGGTGGACTCTGACCTGATCAGGGCCTGGACGAACTCCGGTGTCGAGAGCTCTTCGTAGAGGACCGGCAGTCCAGCCGCCGGCTTCCCGGCGTCTTGGGCAGAGAGCGGGCTCGAGGAGACAAAGACAACGAAGGCGGCCGCCAGCGCTGACCACTGCCATTTCCTGATGTTCATGACCGATACCTCCCTGTTTAGATCGATTTTCCATATATTATCACGCCCGGGCTCCAATAACATCAAGAGGGCTGCGGCCGGTATATTCAGCGCACTTCGTCCTCCGCGGGCTGAGCCTCAAGTTCGCCCTGTTTATTATGAGCCGTAGGTCCTGATCGCCGTCCTTGACATCATTCAGGGGGCAAGGATATATTTCCAGCATAATTGGACAGGCCGGAGAAAGGAGCCAGCTATGAAATGGAACGATAGCCAGTCTGGATTGCCGGGGGGCTGCGCCGCCCACCCTATCAGCCGGAGGAGGTTCCTGGAGGGATGCGCCGCCTGTGCCGGAGCGGCTGGGCTCCTGGCAGCGCCAAGATGGCTTCGGGCCGCCGGAGGCAATGGGCCCAAGATTCGCATCATCTACGCCCTCCACGGCCCCAAACAGGAAGTGCCGGATTGGCCGAATATCGGGTTCGACTTCGTCCCGGTCATGGAGCGGACGAACGCGGCGCTATCCAACCGCTTCAGAGATTACACGTTTCTTCCCGTCATGGCGACCGGAGAAGAACAGGCCAAGAAAATTCTGGAGGCCGACAAGGCCGATTCTATCGACGGCTATATCGTCTACCAGATGAACTGCTGGAACCGCGTCGCCCAAACGATGGTGACATCGGACAAACCCGTCCTCTATGCCGACTTCAAGTACGCGGGAAGCGGCGGTTTTCTGGTCTACACGGCAGGTTTCCTGCGGGAAGGACGTTCCAACCTGGGCTTCGTATGCTCCTCCCGGACGGACGATCTGTTCGCCGCTGTAAAGTGTTTCGAGGAAGCAAAAGAGCTCGGCGCGTCTTTCGATTTCGCCGCCGCTACAGCCAGAGCGCGCATCGCCCACACGTCCGGACCGGGCGACCTCACCTGTCGGCCTGACAGGCTCAAGGTCGTTCCTGTTGAAGAAGCGCTGCGCCGAATGAAAGCCACGAAGATCATCGCCGTCCGGGGACCCGAAGCGGCCCCGGAAACGACCATGATGGGGATTCCGGTTGTCTATATTCCCTTTTCTGAGCTCAACGAGGCTTGGGCCAAGGCGGACAGGGACGAAGCCCAGGCCATCGCCGACCACTGGCAGAAAACCGCTTCCCGAGTGGAAGGCGTATCCCACGACGAACTCGTCAACTCGGCCGCCATGTACCTGGGAGAAAAGGCAGTCCTCAAAAGGCATGGTGCCATGGGCATCACGATCAACTGCTTAGGGGGATTCTACGGGGATCACATCCATGCCTATCCTTGCCTCGGCTTCCACGAACTGAATAACCAAGGACTGGTCGGAGGCTGTGAGTGCGATGTGCCCTCCGCTGCCGTCATGACGGCCGGTTCAATCCTGACCGAAGGCCGACCGGGGTATATTTCCGACCCCGTTATCGACACGGCCAAACGGCAGATTATCTATGCCCACTGCGTGGCTTCAAACAGGGTCTTCGGACCCAAGGGAGAAGTCAATCCCTTCGAGATCCTCACGCACTCTGAAGACCGGCAGGGTGCATCCGTCCGTTCTGTCTTCCCCGTGGGCTACCTGACCACGACCCTCGAGATCTCCGACCCGCGGAAAGAGATCATCATGCATCAGGCCAAAGCCGTTGCCAACGACCCGGACGACCGGGCCTGCCGCACCAAGCTTGCCGCCGAACCGCTGGGCGACATCGAGAAGCTGTTCACGATGTGGGACAAGTGGGGATGGCACCGGGTCACCTTCTTTGGCGACCTCAAGAAACCGATTTATGAGCTGGCCGCCGCGCTGGGCTGGACGGTTATAGAAGAGGCCTGAGTCCAGCCCGGACAGTCCCTCCCGCGGAAACAGGCAGCCCGTTCGAAAAGGTCTCTTACCGCTGGAGTCTCTGAGCAGAGGCCTCCAGCAGACGGCCGCACTCAGCGGGACCGGCCTCCCTTATCAGCCCACTGCTCCAACGTCTGCCCTTCCGAGATCATGGTCACACCCTCGGAACGGGCCGTCTCGAGAAACCGGTCCAGGAGCTCCCGGCGCGACTGGGGCCAGGGCCACTTCAAGCCGCGCTCCTGCGCTTCTTTCTGGAAAGCGTCCCAGCGAGTCAGCACCACATAGACAACGGGCATTTGAGCGCGACGGATCCTTTTGAGGAGGACGGCGTTTTCGCCCGCCTTGTTCTCCGCTTCCCTCAAAATCCTCCAGGCCTTGGCCATTGAATCCAGCGAAAGGAATTTGGCGTCCGGGGGGGAAAAGCAGCCGAGATGATCGCCGCTCGCCTCGGCCGCCTTCTCCAGAAGAGACAGGTAAGCAGAAAGGTAACCCGCCGAAGGGCCATAGTAGCCCTCCAAAAATTCCTCCCTCAGCTTGGCGGCATCCAGGTTGGGATTCCAAAGGAGCTTGGCCAGCATCCAGGCCCGCAGTTCGGCCATTTCCGCCCCCCAGGACTGGTAGGCGCCTTGCTCGAATACACCGCGGACATTATTTTTTATGAACAACCGGATGTTTGGTCCCAGCACGCCATAGTTCGGATGAGGCTGGATGTAATTTGAGAAATCGGTCGTATAGTCCCAGATAAAAAGACGCTCAGCAATTTTCGACCAGCCCTCGAGGTCGTCCAGGAAGGCCTGGTTGCTAGGGTCATCGAGCGGCACCCGGAAGGAACATTCGATGCTGCACAGCCGCACCATGACATTGGGCCGAGGCCGGGTCATCCGGGGAGGCTTCCGGGTGTACTGGTAGGCCAGGGTGTCAATGGTGATGTCAGGAAATTCCTCCTCGATATCCGCGGCTACGGCGTTGACGAAACGCAGGAGCGAGCCGGAAGGACTCCCCTCCTCTTCGTCGACCTGCCGGCACCGGGGGCAGGTGCAATTGTTCGCGCAATCGTTCTGGGACACCGAGGCGATGCTCGCCTTCGGGTTATCCCGAAGCCGTTGCTTGAGATTTTTGACCAACTCCCGGCGCATCTCCTCGTTCGTTAAGCAAAGTTGGGCGTTCTCAAAGGTCCGCTTCCCGTTGATCTCACTGAACCAGTCGGGATGAGCATCGAAATATTTGTCGGGCGGGATCAGGGAATAGAAGGTGTGGACGAACCCCTCATAGACATGGCGTCCGCCGCGGATGTCGTCACCTCCTGCCCGTATTCCGTTGACTTTGTTGCGGGCGGCCCAGACCGGGTCAAAAGCCACGAACCAGAAAGGTTCCCGATACTCCAAGGGGGGCGCATAGCGAAGGTGAAGAGGCGGGATGGCCAGGGAGCGTTTCCTGGGGACGAACTGGGCCGATCGCGTCCACCAGCGGCAGCTAACCACGTCCTCGAGAAAGGTGTAAACGGCGTAGAGCGTGCCCCGGGGGCTTCCTCCGACGAGGATGAGATCCCGGCCTTTTGTTTTCACGAGGACCTCTTCCGGATCCAGGGTTCGGGCGTCAAAGCCGGGATCGGCCAGCCTGACGGCTCCCTCTCCGACGAGCAGACGGTTTTGGAAGGACGATGGATCGACGACGATGGGAATCTGCCCGCCGGTAACGAAGCTTAGGAAGAAGGACAGTTCGTCCGCCGCCCATTTCTCCGTTTCGCCGGCATCCGCCGCGACAACGATGCCCGCCCTCGCCTTGCCCCGCTTGGCGATCGCTATCCCGGAGGGGGAATCAGCCGGAGAAAAAACTGAAAAACAGAGGACAGCCGACGCCACAAAAACCGGGAATATCAGTCTCATCTCAAGACGCCGATCGCACGCCTCTCGGAAGGGGCAGGCTAAAAGTCAGGAATGAAACGCAGGCGATGGAAGAAAGCGCCTTTTTCATATCTTCCTCCTTCATTCAGGACGACTATATTGGCAGGCGAAAGACGTGTCAACGATAAATAGGCTCTGTGACGAAAAGTGTGGTTAATGTCAGGCCAGGGAGGGGATCAGCCGCAATCGGCCGCAGCGACCATTGAGGGTTTAGCCTTACCGAGATGCTCTTCGAGGGAACCCAGAATTGTGGGCGGCGAGGATGTCTGAGCACGCCAGGAAAATTGGAAAGAGAATAGTCAGGTTAGACCTAACAATCGGAGAAAGCTAGGATAGTATTTGCGAGTTCCGCAGCCGCCGAGAAGAGCGTTGAGGGAACGGCGTTAAAAACCCGAACGGGAGCTAGGCTGATTGCGGCTGATCATACTCCCCGCCTTCTCCTTATCAGCACGCTTTTCGTTAGAGAGCCCGATAAATACGCCGCCGTCTTGGGGGCGTTCCCCTAAGTTCCTTGAAATTTCCAGGCAGGAGATATAATCTGGGAGCGGAATGCGATCTTTCCGATTTGTCCGTTTTCTGTTGCTTCTTGGCCTCATCGGAATGGCCTCGCCGGCGCCCGGCGAGGCCATTCAAAAAAAAGGACTTCCCCCAGTCTACAAAAAGTGGCTTGAGGAAGAGGTCGTCTACATCATATCTCCCCTCGAAAAGCAGGTCTTCGAGAAACTGCAGACAGACCGGGAGCGCGACCTCTTCATCCAGGCTTTCTGGAAACAGCGAGACCCGACTCCGGGAACGGAGGAGAACGAATTCAGGACCGAGCACTACAAGCGGATCAATTACGCCAATTATTATTTAGGGAGACAATCTCCCCTCCCGGGTTGGAAGACCGACCGCGGCCGGATCTATATCATCCTCGGCGAGCCCAACGACATCCAGCGGTTTGAATCCGGACAGGAGACTTATCCGGCAGAAGTCTGGTTTTATCAGGACAAGGCGGAAGCCGGTCTTCCCCCGGGCTTCAATATTGTCTTTTTCAAGGAGCACGGGAGCGGCGATTACAAACTTTACAGTCCGACCATGGACGGTCCCCAGGCCTTTCTGGTCTCCTATCTGGGGGGGCCGGAGAACGTCATCGCCGCCTACCGGAAACTGCGTGAACTCGAACCCAACCTGGCCCTGGTTTCTCTCTCCCTGATTCCGGGCGACCAATCCGCTGCCTTCGGCCGGCCTTCTCTATCCTCAGACCTGTTGCTCCAGCAGGTGCAATCACTCCCCTTAAAAACCGTCCACGACCTGTACGCAAAAAAGTTTCTCGATTATAAAGATATCGTCGAAGTGGAATACTCGACGAATTTCATCGACAGCGATGGCCTGGTCAAGATCTTGAAAGCATCCCCGACCGTGTGCTGCGTCCATTATTCGATCGAGCCGGCCAGGCTTTCCGTCAGTCAATACGGCAATAAGTTCAGCACCACCCTGAGCCTGAATGGATCGGTCAAGGATGAGGGGGGAAAAACCATCTATCAGTTCGATAAAACACTTCCTGTCAGCTTCGGAGAGGAGGACATCAAACGGATCAGCCGGCAGCCCTACGCGATCTATGATGTCTTCCCTCTGATCCCGGGGTCATACGAGTTCTCCGTCTTGCTCAAGAATGAAGTTTCCAAGGAATTCACTTCCCTGGAAAGAAAGCTGATCATCCCTGAAGAGGACAGCCGGTGCTGGATCACCCCGCTTCTCTTGGGGTACCGAACCGAAAAATCAGGGGCCGGCCCCGACAAGCTCAAGCCTTTTCAGGTCGGCGGAGCCTCGGTCCTGGTTCAGACGAACAGGACCTTCACCAGGTCCGAGGGGCTGGTTCTGGCCTATCAGGTTTGGGGACTTGCTCAAAAACTCTGGAATGAGGTCGAAATCAACTATTCATTTCTCAGAGAAGGACAGCCTTTCAAGTCCTATTCCCGCCGGGCCGCGGAATATCCTTCCTTTCCGGACGCCGTCGAACGGGTGAATCTGTCCGAGTTCTTGCCCGCACACTACCGGGTTCAGGTTTCTGTCCGCTCTGGCGGCCTGGAGCTTGCGGCCGGAGCGGAAGAATTCGACGTGACTCCCCTGGAAAAGATGACCCGCCCCTGGATTTATTCGAAGATCCTCCCGGGTCTCGATGACCCGGTCTATCAGGTCCTCATCGGGAATCAGCTATTCAGTTCCGGACGCTACAAGGAGGCCCGGGTCAACCTGGAAGCGGCTTATCAGAAAAGGCCCGAATCCACCGACTACGCCCTGTCTCTGGCCCGGGCCGACATGGCCCTTCAGGATTATTCCCGCGTGGAAACACTCCTTCTCCCCTTCTTTGACCAGTCTGAACCGCCTCGATACGAGTACTTTTCCCTCCTTGCCAGTGCCTATCATCAACGGGGCGAATGGGAAAAAGCCCTGGAGATCTTGGAACAGGGGACCTCGCACTTCGGATTGAATACCGTTTTCCTAAACCTTCGGGGGGAATGCTACTTGAGGTTAGGAAACAGGTCCGAAGCCATGCGCGCCTGGGAAAAATCGCTGGAGATCAACCCTTCCCAGCCGGAGGTTCAAAAGGCCATCGACGCCCTCAAAAAGAAAGAACGGAAAGAGCCTTCTTATCGAGAACATAGTTAAAATATATTTCTTCCCCCGAGCTAAAGAGTTCATATCTCTTTGAATCCCTGGTTCCCCACCAGTACTTGAGCGAATTGAGCAATAGCTTCGGCGCTTTTTTATTCAGCAGGTTCATTTTCCGTTCATGATCGAGTTCCATCGCCTGAAGGATAAAAGGGGTGATAATCTCGCCTTTGAGCAGCCTAAAACCGGCCTTTTCCAACTGCCCGCGCAGTAGATCCATCTGGTCTTTTCGGCGAAAGTCCGCAAAAAGGAAATACCCGGTCGAGCGGAGAACCCTGTGCACCTCGTCCAAGAAGCTGGCGAATGAGGCATAACAGTGGGAGGATTCGAGGCTGATCACTGTATCAAAGATGTCATTTTCAAACGGGAGGGACTCCGCGCTTGCGCAGGAGAAGGAGAGCCCGGGGATAGAATGATGGCGGTTGCAGAATTCGATGGCGCTTTCGGCCAGGTCAACCCCCCTGAAAGAGCGGGGAAGGTGGCGATTCATGAGAAACGATGCGCCTCCTCCGCAACCACAGCCCACCTCCAGGACATCCAGTCCCTTGAGGTCCACCGCGCCGGCGACATGATCATAGAGTTGGATGCAGTAGCGATGCTTTTCATCGGGACCGTTCAGAAGGATTCCTTTCCCATCCGAGTCCGGGTCGGCAAATCCAAAATTCCAGAAGTGCAAGTCCTCATGTTCTTCCGCCCTTCTGGCCAGGTATTGATACAAACCTTTGTTGAATGTATTTTTGGCCCGATGAGGCAGAAGACATGATACCCGGCGGGCCATCGATCCCAAGAAGCCGACTCTTCCTTTTATCTTCATTTGATCTTCATTCACCCCGAGCCCAAAAGATAATCCACTCCTCCAGTCTGGCGAATTATAGGATAGATCCGGGCTCTCCGGCAAGAGGTTCCTGCCTTTCCCCTCCTCACATATCACCGGCCGCAGTACTCCTTCCATCGACCAGAATCATTGAAGCAGCGAAACATATGAAGGCGGTCGAGCCGAGATTTTGACTTGACAATTCATTTGGCATTTTATATTTTTTAATCACCTTCAGGATAGATGGATTGGCAACTCTTGAAAAGGGAATTCGAAATGCGAGGGGAGAGACTATGAAAAAATTCGCTGCTTTTCCTGCTCTTGTCATCTTTGTCGCTTTGTTCTTATTTGCCGCCTCCGGCCTTGACGCCCAGCGGCTCACCGGAACGATCCGGGGGACGGTCACAGACGAGGGGGGCGAAACGCTTCCCGGTGTCACCATCGAAGTCACGAGCCCGGCGCTCATCGGCGGCGCCAAGACGGAGGTCACGCCGGCCAGCGGTGTGTTTTTGTTCCCGGCGCTTCCTCCCGGCAAGTACAGCGTCCATTTTACGATGCCGGGGTTTCAGTCGGTCGAGAGGGAAAATATCGTCGTCTCGGTCGGCAAGACCACGACCATCGATGTCGCCCTGAAGCCGGCCACGCTGCAGGAGGAAGTCACGGTCATCAGCCAGTCTCCTGTTGTGGACGTGACGAAATCCGGGCTTTCTACGACCTATGACCAGCAACTCTTGGAAAGCGTCCCCAAGGCACGATTCACCTATATGGATATTATGTACTGGGCTCCCGGTGTCTCGATGAACGAGAACAGCAGCGAAGAATGGCATTCCTCCCTAGGGTCGTCTTATGCGTCGGACAACTACCTGGTTGACGGAGTGGACACCTCATTCGACTGGAACGGCACGACCTGGGTCTGGAACAACCCCGATATCTATGCAGAAGGGGAGGTCGTCGCCATCGGCGCTCCTGCGGAGTACGGCGATTTCCAGGGCGCCGTGGTCAACGTCGTCACCAAGTCCGGCGGCAATGATTTTCACGGGGGGGTGAACGCCTACGTCGTTCCCAGCTCCTTTGTGGGCAACAATGTTCCGGACGCCGAATTCCCCTACCACATCGGCAAAAACTGGGACGCCAGCCTTGACCTCTCCGGCCGGATAATCAAGGACAAAATCTGGTACTACGGCAATGCCCAGTGGAAGAAGTACGCATACTCTCAGCTGGGGACGGACCCGGGTCCTGACGACTCGTGGATGACGAAAGCGGACTACAAAAGATTGTTCGGGAAAGTCACCTTCCAGCTCGCCAAAAACCACAAGCTGGTCGTTTCCTACCAGCACGAGTGGTCCCAACTTCCGGATGTCGTCAGTCCTTCCCAGCCGTACGACGCCTGCGCTTCGGAACCCGGGAATTACGGCGTCCCCAACATCATGTTGACCTCCATCCTCAGTCCCAATACGATCTTCGAATTCAAGGTCGGCGGCTGGTTCGTCAACGACAACTGGAAGCCGCTGGATGGGAACCTGGACGAGCCCCTCTACCTCGACATCGCGACCGGCATAGCCGCGAATGGCATCTGGTCCTGGAGCGAATCCAAATACAGTAAGCTTCAGGTCAATGCCGCCCTATCCCATTTTGCCGACGACTTCATCGCCGGCAATCACGAATTCAAGTTCGGCGTCCAGTACACAAGAGGGGGCGCTAAGAGCATCGGCTCCTACTCCGGCGGCGTTGTCTATTATCTTTATTACGGAGAACCCTACTCGGCGTATTTCCAGGCTCCTTACAACGATGCAGAAGTGGTCAACAAGCTGGGAGTATTCATCGACGACGCCTGGTCGATTACCAAGCGCCTGACCCTCAACCTGGGTCTTCGTTTTGACCATCAAGACGGGGACATTCTGGAGCTTAATAGGCTCGACGCCAATATGCATGAAACCGGAGAAAAAATCCCGGCACAGGATAATCTCATTGTCTGGAACACCGTGTCTCCCCGCCTGGGCCTGGTTTATCAGCTGACCTCGGACATGAAGACCATCCTCAGAGCCAACTACGGCCTTTATTATGACGGGATGACCCAGGATATGCTTTTCAGGATGAGCAAAGGCTA
>CAYOZW010000029.1:15714-22761 GCA_964408495.1 uncultured Eubacteriales bacterium | reverse complement strand
GAAATAGATTCCCATTCTACCCAGCAAGGTCGAGTATGTCAAGGGAACTAGGTAATGGCGGCCGTCTTGAGGACCCGGCGAGGCTCCTCATGCACCAGGATAAACTCCGGCCCCTCCCGGCTGAGGCGGCGCAGGCTCTCGTTAAGGAAAGATAGTTGATCTTAATGACCTTGTCGCGGAGGTTTCAAAGCTGGAGGGGTCTTCCTGCGCACCCGCTCCAAGTCCCAGACGGCCACCCACTGGTCCGAGCGGTCGGACTTCCCCCAGTCCCTTGTCAGGTGCGCGATAGTCTGTTGGCCGTAGGTCGAGAACAGTTGACGGAAGCGCCTTTGCACTGGCATGCGAGGCGGAATTCTTGTCTCTTCCAGAACGAGGTTACGGTGCACAACCAGCCAGCGAGCACGGCTGGCAAGGAAGCCTTCAGGCGTTCCGGGCACCATGTTGAGGAAGGCCAAGCGGTCGTCGGCCAGAGGGGAGCGGGCGGGGGCTACCACTACGTCCCGTCCATGGATCTCCTGGTAGAGATAGAAGGCCCGGTTCATCCGCCCAACGTGCATCCAGGGGTACTCAAGCACCGCTCCCCGACCCTTCGAGGTCGCCAGCTCGGTGTAAAAGTTCGGGGCCTGTTTAGGGAGCATTGTCGGCCGGGGCCACATGAAAGTCATGAAATCGTTGTGATGGGCGAAGGGACTCCTCCACAGCCGCCGGTCCATAAAAGGTCCAGCCAGCACCAGGGCCACCAGAAGGACAACCGCCACAAACGCCGCCTGCCACTCACCGCCAGCCCTTCTCCCATACCCTCTCGTCCCTTGGGAGGGGAGATTGAAGAGTTGCTTGTTTTTCTTCCCTTTTCCCGAGGAGTTGGGCTGGCCAAAGGACGGAGAGGAGGAAGAAGAACGAGCCGGCGCATAAGGACTCAGCGCGGCCGCCACCCACACCAGCACCCAAGGCAGCCCTATCAGCAAGTATCTGAAAGAGATCAGCGGATGCTCATGCCCAGGGGGAGCCAGATAAAGCAGCGCCGCCCCTTGGCCCAGTACGGCCATGGCCGAAAGCGCGGCCAGGTGGCTGTCCCAGAGAAAGAGCCTTACTAAACCCAAGACCGCTGCTAGCAAAAACAGCACTGCCAACCACCCCTGGCCGCTTCCCGCTTGAAGTCTCAGGACGTCCAGGACCAGCCCCTTCGTGACAAGGATCTCATCACCGTGCTTCTCCTTCAGCAAGGCCACCAGGGTCTCCCGGGCCGGGAGGAGGAAGGCCAGGAAGGCCGCCACCGTGGCCAACCAGAGAAGCACGACCGGCTTGAGCCGCCGGAAGGCCCTGCGGACCAGCAAGTCCCCGGCTGCGAATAAGAAGGGTGAGACTACGAACGGAGCCGCGCCCGGGTGAAACCAGGCGGCCAGGGCGGCCAGAAGCACATAGGCGGCTCCCCGGCGCCAGTCTTCCGGCCGGCGCCACCAGGCTTCAAAGGTAACGAGAGCACCGAATCCAAAGAGGACGATGGGCGCGTAGGAGCGGGCGATCCGACTGTAGAAGACTAAACCCGGCGAGATGGCGAGCAGGGTAGCATAGACCACTGCCGTGCCCAAGCCCAGGCGCCGGGCCACCCACCACGGCGCGAGCAACAGCAGGGCTAGCCCGGAGAGCACGGCCGGCATCCGCACCATCATCTCCGTGAGCTTTATTCCCCGGTCCAGGAGGAAGCGGTACAGGGCCGTGAGGGGGATCGTGTTGTCCTGCCGCTGGTAGGTGACGAGGATGCGAGAGGTCGGGTTAACCAGGGCAGAGCGGACGGCGTTAATCTCGTCTTCGCCCATCACCTGGGCCGGGAGGTTCCAGAGGCGGAAAGCTACCCCGGTGGCGAGGGCGAGGAATAGGGCGGCGAACACGGCATACCGCCCAGAAACGCTCACTTCCCCCCCTTCACTTGCCGAATCCGTTCAAGGTCCCAGACCCTGACGAGATTGTCAGAATGGTCGGCCTGCTTCCACTCGGCGAGCAGATGGGTCGCGAGCGTCTCCTCCATCCGCCTGAAGTGGCGCCGCACCGGCGCGGGCTCGGCCTCGCGGGGCAGGTCGACCTCGGTGTGGAGCGGACCATTTTGCGTTGATTTGTCCACCTTTTCATCCAAGAAAATGGTAAATCATCGGGAAAGCCGATGTCAAGGCACCGGGAAGCTGATCGTCAAACACTTTTAAACTGCCATTCGTATAGGGGGCCTATCTATTGACAAAGAGGCCGAAGTTCTATTGAGGAGATGCGACGGGGGTCAGTCACCTGCCAGTTCTTCAAGAGCAGGCAGAAGGGACGGACCGAGCCGATCCGCATCGGCCCCTACGCCCTCTATACCCGTAAAAAGAACGGAAAAACGGTCGGCCGAAGGCTTCGTGACCTCGAGGAGGTCAGACGGTTGGAGAATCAGGTGGAAAATTACCATGTCTTCCGCAAACTCTGCACTGAGCTGATGGAGGTTTCCGAACAGATCTGCTATGAGAAAGCGAAGGAGAGGCGGTTACGGAGGCGCTCGAGGAGGTTCTGAGCCCCCTGAGGAAGTCGCAACGAACCGTCATCGCTCTTGTGGTCGCAGCCCTGGCGGCTCTTGGACAAGCCTCTTCCATCGCCATCGCGGCCGGCTTAGCTCAGAGGACAGGAGCCGAAGTTCCCAGCGCTCAGGTCCGGTTCTATCGCCTGTTGCATAACCAGAGGATGCACGATACGTTGATCAGTCGCCAGATGCTGCGGACTTTGGCCAAACGGATGCAGCTGTTGTTGATTTCGCTGGACTGGACCGAGTGGCATCCGCCGCTGCGAATGTTGCTGGCCTCTGTCGTGACAGGCACCAGGGCAGTTCCGGTGTGGCCTTCTGCCCTCGAGATTCCTTAAAAAACTTGAAAAGGCAAATAAAAATTGTTATCATCCCCCCCGAAAAAAGTTGAATTTCCACCCCCGTTCTCATCGCCAGGGGTGATTGACATGAATTCGCCCGATCGAGGACAATCAAAAACGGAAAGGAGAAAAGCCATGACGGGCAGGACTGGAAAAAGGTCGAATCGCGCGGCCCTGGTATCAGGATTGGCTATTATCCTCCTCATGGGCGCGGTTCGGGCTGCGGCCCAATACGACACCTATGACCTTGGCTACACCGTCAGGACGCACGATATCCAGGCTGATAATGCAAACAACGTGCATATCGTTTGGACGGACGGCGGTATTCTTTACTATGGGAAAATTGTCAATAATGCCATATCAGGCAAAGTGCAGGTGGCGAGCGGAATCGAGACATCGATGTGGCGTCCTTATGTCTCCGTCCAGCCCGATGGAGGTTCCGTCCACGTCGCTTGGACGACGGCCGGTTTTGGAAACATGCTCATGCATTCCTGGAAGACCACGGGAGGATGGACCACCGAGCATGTTCTGGCTGTCCCGGGCACTCAAAAGTTGAGCCAGGCGACGTGCGCCATCGACTCCAGCGGCATCCTCCATGTTATGTTCGTCATCTGGAATAACGTCAGCACCAACGACTGGGCCACGGTTTTTTATATGCGGAAGTTGGCCGGTGGAAAATGGGAATCCAAACAGCAGTTCATTCCGTACGACGTCGAATATAAACATCCTTTTCTCATTGTCGATTCCCAGGGCCGAGTTCACGCTACCTGGACTCTTCAGGGGAGATTCGGAAACGATCTATATGAAGCGTATTACTGTACAGCCCCCAGCGGGGGCAAGTTGTCATATGCCGACATGGTGAAACTCCCCAAGAAAGCCGATTGCGACGTCAATGGCTATGGAGAACTCTACGTCGACCATAAGGGAGTCGTCCATCGATCCATAGGTGGGTGGAGCAACGCCAAGCAGAAGATGTGCCTCGATCACACGAAAAAGCCGGTCGGAAGGAGTTTCGAAACTCCCACCCGGCCGAGCATCGGGTTTCTTAATGTGTGGACTGATCCCATGCCCGTTGTGGTCGCGAACGAAGATGGGGTAGTCATCGTCGCCTGGGGCGAGATCGGATCCAACGGATCGAACATGGTCAAAGCCTCCTTTTATGATCCGGGCAAGCGCACTTGGTCGCTTTATACGATCGATCAGGCCGCCGGTGTTCCGACGGTCCATTATGGTTACCGTGTGGCTCTGACTCGTACGGATACAAAGCTATACGGTGTATGGCGGGGCAGCAACGGCCATATCATACTCCTTGTCTCCGGGCTCGACGGAACTCCTCCGGATAACCCACCACCCCCCCCGCCTCCGGAGGAGGGACTGCCTGTGGCCGTTCTCGTCGCCACCCCGACTTCCGGGACTTCGCCGTTGACCGTCACGTTTGACGGATCGGCTTCCTATGACTCGGACGGGAGGATCGTCTCCTACAGATGGAGTTTTGGCAATGAAGAGGCGTCCGGGGCGATCGTGAGCCATACCTACACGAGCAGCGGAACTTTCAGAGCATACTTGACCGTTATGGACAACGACGGAAACGCAGATGGCGCCAGCGAAATCATCGAGGTGGGCAAGCCAAGCCAGCCCCCGGTGGCCGATTTTAATTTTTCACCCGGTACGGGAATCTCCCCATGCGAGATCACCTTTGACGGGGGGCCCTCTCGCGACCCGGATGGGACCATCGTCCAATATAGCTGGAATTTCGGGGACGGCGGCCGAGGATCCGGACGCGTGACCAGGCATACCTACACTCGCTGGGGAACCTTCTCGGTCAGCCTGACTGTCCGGGATAATACAGGCGCATCCGCCCACAAGGTCCGCAATATCGAGATCCAACGACTCTTGCAACCTCTAAACATCCGCTGGGAAACTCATCAGGATGAGAGCCTTTTCCAGACACGCTATGTCAACGAGGTGATTTGGGAGCGAAACCCGGCCAACGACTCTCTGGGAGTCCAGATCATCCTCCACCGGATTTGGCGCAAGAAAACCGGGGAAAGCGACCTGGCCTTCAAGCTTATCAGAGAGCTGACGGCAGATGTTTACAGCTACATGGACAAGGATGCCGGCTCGGACAATACTTACGTCTACACCGTCACGGTTCGCGACAACCAGGGTCATGAAAGCCCGATCGTCGGCTCCGGAGGGAACTCGAACCTCATCCAGCCCAGCAAGGGTCTCCAGCCCGTTCTCAAGAAGAACAAGCTCCGGTTTAGATAGGGAAGCGAACGAGTTCGGTTTCTATTAAGATTCAGGTTTTCTAAAATCTTGAATTCTCTAGGGAACGCGCCCCGATGGAGGGGCATCCCGCTTTCAAAGTTGCAGACCCCGAAAAAATGAGCCGCGACCATGGCTGTGGGGACTGACACGGTCCCGGCCCCGATTTTCACGGGCTTGTACCCTTTCCAGCACGGCGTCGTCATAGGCCTGTTGGTCCGGACTGGGCTGATCAGGAGGCGCCCTTTGACATCTCAGCATATCGCGTTTTATAATCCCGGACCATGGGATATGGAGAAATGAGCGTCTGAACGCTCGTTCAGCCGGCAGGCAGAAAGAGAGATGTTTGATTTTATGGCGACCCGGCCGGGCGATATTAGAGATCCCTAGAAAGGCGAAGTTGATATGGCCAAAGGCGTCTTTTCGGGCCGGAGTGTCGTCGCGGCGTTTCGGCGGCTCCGCTTCCGGCTGAGCGGGAACCGGCCATTCTGGATCGGCGCGGCGATCTTTTTTATCGTTTTTCTGATCACGCGCCTCCCGTATTTCCTCTACTACCGGAGCACCATCGTGAGGCTCGACAGTTCCGGCTACTTTATGATCGTTGACCAGATGAACAAGGGGTTCTGGCCGAACCTCTCGATCCGGACGATCGGTTATCCGCTCTTTCTCAAGATCGTTTACCTGCTCTCTTCCACGAGCTCCGCCGTGGCCACGGCCCAGCACGCGATTACCCTCGTTTCGAGCCTCTTTTTCATCTGGGCCATGGCCCGGGCTTTCCCTCGACGTCCCTTCCTTCCCGTCGTGGCATCCCTCGGCCTGGCGGCCCACGCTGCCATTCCATGGCGCATCCTCTCCGATTCGTCGTATATGACCGACAGCCTATTCGTCAGCGCGATCGTCGTTACCCTCGGACTGCTGGCTTGGGGCCTCGCGGAGAGGAAAAAGTCCCTTTTCGTTTGGGCGTCTCTTTCCACGGCCATGACGGTCCTAATCCGGCCCGCTGGTTTATTTCTGGTCCCCGTCCTGGTTCTCATCTTAGTTTTCATGGTTCGGAATAAGTTCGGTCGAGGCCCCCTGATCGCGGCTCTCTTTCCCTGCGCGGCCGTCCTCCTATCCCAGATGGTTTACAATGCCCTGGTCATCAGGTCTTTCACGCTTTCGGGCTTTTCCGAGCACGCTTTGATCTCCCTGACCTCCACGTTTCTCGAGCCGGACCCTTCCTACGGCCCGACGGCCAACCTGGCCATTGAACGTTGCCGGGCCGTTTTCAGAGACAGGGATCGCCGCGTTCTCCAGACGTCCTGGGATCCCTTGGCGATCAATCGGGTTTTCAAGAGATACTACGAACGCAACCGTGCCCGGATCGCCGCCGTGTTCCTGGAGGCGAAACCCAGGGAGAAATACAATCTCTACATCGAATGGCGACCGCTTTGGCGCCGTATGTCCGGAGACGCCCTACGCAAGCATCCCGGCACCGCCCTGAAGTATATATATTCCAGCCTCTACAGGGTTTTCGTGCTGAATCTCTGGAGAAATACCAACCTGTATCAGGAACTGCGCCAAAATTGCCTGGACGACCTGTCCAGGCTCATGATAGTCCGCAGGTTCGGGGAGCCGAACTCCAGCTTCAGCCGGCGTTTCAACACTCGGGCTTACGCCTCGACCCTGACGCCGGACGGGTTCGCCCGTTCCATGCTTCCCGAGCTATTTGGCCCGGACGGGCTTCCCCATGTTTTGGGGCGCGCCCGGCACGAACACGGGGAGGAGCAGGCCATCCCTTTGCCCGAACGCTTGCATCTGCGTCTGATCTCTTTCCATAGCGCGCTCCTTGACAATCCGGGCTGGGCCCTGGCATGCCTCGCGGTTTGGCTTTTCTCGTTCGCCCGCGTCGTC